>NZ_JAHBDJ010000036.1:0-55008 GCF_019956375.1 Pseudomonas sp. GL-R-19
GGGCATGACACGGCGACCATCATCAACGGCATGCTCAATGATCATTCGTTGAAGGTGGATACCGTGTGAGCTGAAAGCCTGAATGGAAAAACCCGCCATTCCTGTGTAAGGGATGGCGGGTTTTTTATAGCACGAGATAAAGAGGAGTCTCCGACCAACGGTCACAAAACCTGTAATTTCTGACAGTAGTCAGTCCTCAGTAACTGCCTTTAAATCGAGTCAACGATCAGTCAAGTCGAGTTTTCAATTTCCTCTGCACTGCGCTTCGAACAGACGCCGGATCACTCTGGATTGGGCGTTGGGTCGCTACGTGGGCTAAATGCCCGATACTGAAAGGAGCTTTGAAATGACCATCCTAGAAAAGCTGTCCGCCAAAGAGCAAAGACTGCTCAGTTACAGGAAAAAACCACGTAGCGTTCCTCTGGAGGATTTGAAACCACCCTCACTGGAAACGATCCTGTTGCTGCCAGAAAAGGCCGATGACCCGGGTAATCAACTTCACTCCAGAGATCAAGGTCTTGAGATGAAGTTGACGCTCTCACGGTTTCCGACATCAAACTATCCGGACAAATCAGATATCACCGTACAAGCACTGTTCAATGACGATCCGGTTGGGAACGAGCTGAGTGGGACTACGCCGCTGGATGACGCGTGGTTCGAGCAAACACTGACGGTACCAGCAGGAAAAACGGCCACTGAGGGCGAGCACAGGGTGCAATATCGGATCAAGTATCGGCTGAACGAAGACGATTCGTTGCCGCTGATCATCCGGGTAGACAAGACTCCTCCCTCTCCTGCCACCCAGGCCATCGTTCCTGACAGGATCAAAACCGAGGGCATTACTGCGGAGTACTTTGACGAGGAAGGCGTCGACTATGTGCTGGTGGGTTATCTAGCGACCTACCCAGTTGCAAAAATCGGAGATGTCGTTGAGTTCATGGTCAAGGAAGTCGGGAAACCGGACGATCAGGCAACGCTCATCGAGCGCATTGAGCGACTGGACCTTGCGGTTCCATTGAGCACGCAAAAACTGACCAAATCCTTGATCGGGATTGAGCAAGGAGAAATCGAGTTATTTGTTTACGTGACCGATCGCAAGGGAAACAAAAGCCTTGCTTCACCGAAGCTGAAAGTTGATGTGTCACTTTTCCCTGCACCGGCCGGGGAATCGGAGACCGTTCCACTGCATGATGATGACAACATCATTTTGTTCGAGGATGCACGTGATCCAGTGCGCGCCATTCTCAACTATACGAACTTCAAGGACAAAGATCAGTGGCGGTTGGTCGTTGATCAGCAAACGCCAGCACTGGAACCTGATGTTGATGCTGTTCCGTTCTCCCATGCATTTACTTACCGCTATCTTTACAATGGTAACGATGGTCCGAAGGATGTTGATTTTGAATGGCAAGTAAGGCGCGGCAATAAGCTTTACCCCGAGACACCTCATAGCCGGAAGCTGAAAATCGACCTGAGAAAGCCTGGAGAACAACCCGATCCGGATAACCCCGGTAATCCTGGCTCGCCTGATCCAAAACTGCCGCTGATAACAGTACAGGGTGTAGATAGATCACGACCAAATTACCTGATCAAAGTGGACGGAGAAATAGGCGCGATCGCTTTCGTAAAAATCTATAAAGGACACAAGAAAGACGATGTCGCACAGCTTATTTATCACGGAGTTGAAGTAGAAGACGCCGATGGTGGCATTGTCAGGCTGGATGGCAGCGAAACCGACGATACGGTTCTGCAATTCAGGATCCCCGGCGCTTATATAGCGGGCAGTGGAAACAATAAGAAAACACGTGTCGAGTACATAGTCAGTCATGATCAAAATACCACGGTGGCACGGTCGAACACGCAACATGTCGAGGTATATGTAAACGAGATTCCCATGCCGCAGCCTGACTTTGCCATTACTGGCGATGCTGGCGATGGTCCGGAATTGTATTGCGGGTCGTTAAAGCACAATGCAGATTTGGGCACGATGGCCGTTGAAGTCAAGTTCCCGGCAAAAGCAGATCTGGCAAATACAAAAATTACCTTTCATGTCCAGGGGTACGAAAACACCAACGATGGAAATGGCAATGCGCCGGGGCTGGTGATACCCGAGGCTGCGGACTCCGTGGAAAAAGAGCCGACTGCGGCCGAGGCCTCGGCAGGTTTTAGTGTGTTTTTCGCTTATCACGTCTTCGAAAAAATCAAGAACGGTTGGTGTGAGGTCAGTTGCACTGCCGTTCAGCAGGGCTATATCACACCGTCCGGCCCTAGGTTGTTCCGGGTGGGCATGGAGCGTCCGGGTGGCGATTTCTGCTCTATTCCATGATTGTAAAAAACAAGAGGCGCTTCGGCGCCTCTTGTTTTTCATGACGTTATTCGCTGTGTTGAAAACCAGTTCAGAGGAGGAGATTTTTCAAATGCGATTGGAGATTAATCCTACATTTTTTTGTAGGAAGTGACGCTATCTTGCGGCCCCTTCACAGTCCTCCAGTCGGTTTTTTTCGGTGAGGACGGATTGATCAACAGGACATGAGCATGACAACTGACAACGTAACGGTACGCCCACCTTTTATTTCAGCTTCCAACGGAATGCTGGCATTAGTGCCGGCGTTTTTTTTGATGAGCTCCTCAGCGTTCGCTGCCGTGCTCGTCGACAACGGATCCACTCTGGATATCGATTCGACTGTTGAATCCAACAGCTATTCGGTGAGAAACAACAGCACGCTGAACATGACCGATGCGACAACCCGAAGCGTTACTGTCCAGACCGGTTCGACCTTGAACATCAATGGCGCGACCGTCACCGGCAACCCGGGTCAGGCGGGGATAACCATCAACACCAGCCGCGCAACCATTGACCGGGCGACGGTCAGCAGTGACAACATTGCATTGCTGGTCAATCGCACGCCACAAGGAACGTCTGGCTCGACAGTGACCGCGGCCAACAGCGTATTCAGTGGTGGTCTCGCCGGTGCCGCGGTGACAGGTTTCAGTACCCTCGCACTGATCAACTCCGAAGTTACCGGAACAGACGCAGACAGCTTTGGCCTGATCGTGGCGGGTGGCTCCGTCAACGCATCTGCCAAAACGAGTATCAACGGTGAAGCCGCAGGTGTGCGATTTGAAACCGATCCACCCGTGGGCACTGCGTCGCTGGTGCTGGACGACTCGAGCGTCGTGGGCCGCAACGGGCCGGCGATTCAAGTGGACGACGGTGTCGACGCCAGTATCGAAGTGTTGAACGGCTCCACATTGACCGGCGGTAACGGCAATCTGCTGGAAGTGCTGGGCGCCTCCACGGCCGCCATGAGAGTGGCTGGCAGCGTCTTGCAAGGCAACGTGCAAGTCACCGACAACAGCACCGCCAACCTGACGTTCGATCGAGGTCAGATGACCGGCGATGTAGTGGTCGAAGACGGTTCGACCGCCAATGTCACCCTGCAAAACGGCTCGCAGTTCACCGGTCGCCTGGATAACGTCACGGGCGTCACGCTCAGTCAATCGAACTGGACCATGACCGGTAATGACACCATTGGCACCCTGACCATGGATCGTGGCGTGGTTGACTTCGGTGATGCCGCGGGCGCATTCCGTCAACTGAACATTGGCACCCTCGAGGGCAGTGGCACGTTTGCCATGAAGGGCGATTTTGCGACCGGAACCGGTGATTTTCTCAATGTGACCGGCGCAGCCAATGGTCAATTCGGGCTGGACGTCGCGGCTTCGGGCACGGATGTGGTGGCCACGCAACAACTGGCACTGGTGCGCACCGCCAGCGGCGATGCGCAGTTTTCGCTGATCGGCGACCGCGTGGATCTGGGCACCTGGTCCTACGATCTGGCGAGTGCCGTCGATGGCAATGGCGGAACAGAGTGGTTCCTCGACCCCACCACGAAAACGGTCAGCCCCGGTGCCCAGACGGCGTTGGCGCTGTTCCGCACCGCCACGACCATTTCCTATGGCGAGCTGAAATCACTGGAAAACCGCATGGGCGATTTGCAATCGGACGGCAATTTGCATGGCGTTTGGGTACGGCCCTACGGCAACAAATACAACGTCGGCGAGGGGGCGGGCGTGGCCTATCAACAGCGGCAACAGGGCGTTTCCCTGGGCGCCGATACACGCCTGGGCAACGGTCCCTGGAGTGTCGGGGTGCTGGCCGGTTACAGCCAGTCGGACATTAATCTCAAAGGCGGAAGCAGCGCAACGGTCGATAGTTTTTACGCCGGTCCATACGTTGGCTGGCAGGATCCGGATAGCGACATCTACGTCGATGGCGCGCTGAAGTTCAACCATTTCCGCAACGACTCGAAAGTCCGTTTGAGCGACGGAACCCGCGCCAAAGGCGATTACAGCAACTCGGCTGTCAGCGCACTGGTGGAAGTCGGCCGCAACATCCGGCTGGCGGATGACTGGCGGGTCAAACCTTCCGCCCAGTTGTCGGCGGCGGTCATCGAGGGCGCGAGTTATGACCTCGACAATGGCATGGACGCCGACGGCGACCGGACGCGTTCATTGCGTGCCAAGTTGGGTGTCGCTGCCGGTCGTGACTTCAACATCGCCGGCGGCACCGTCGTGCAGCCATACGGGCGTGTCGCGATGGTTCATGAGTTTGCCAACAACGACAACGTGCATGTCAACGGCAACGAGCTCAACAGCGATTTGTCGGGTAGCGGTTTTGAAGTGGGTGGTGGCGTGTCGGTTTCCATGGCGTCCAATGTACGGGTGAGTGCAGACCTCGACTACGGTAAGGGGGAAAATTACGAGCAGCCATGGTCGGCGACACTGGGGGTGAGTTACGGATTTTAATGGCTTGGTGTAGGGGAACGAAAAAAACCGCGTTAAGCGGTTTTTTTCGTTTGGCTGGTTCTACTGATAAAAAGCCTGTGGAGTAATCAGGTAACTACCCTGATCGTTTAGTGGTATACCCGCCTTTGAGGAATAGGCTGGCCGTTGGAGTCATTGACGCTTTCAATGACGGGTTTGAGGTCCTACTCCTCGATGGTAATCGTCCACGGATTGGACTCGGCATTGTCACCATAGTCTGCGATTGCAATAAATTTATAAGTGATTCCGTTGTCCAGGTTCTGAACAAGTTTGACCCATCTACCCTTATCGTCGGTCGGTTCCGGCTTCGAGTCGGTGACATCATTGATCTGTAGCTTGATCTGCGCTGACGGGGCCGCATCACCCCTGACAATTACAAAGTTGTATGGGGTGCTACCGTTGTCCGCGATCAGGCCGTCCGAATCGTACACGCGGGTATTGCGCGGCCTGATGATGGATTCCACGTTGAAGGTGCGCGGTTGCGTGGAGATTTCGCCATCGCCATACAGCGCCTCGACGGTCAGGCTGTAGGAATCCAGTGTCACATCCAATTCAATTTCCCATAACCCGTTGTCATCCTGGGCGGTCGCCGTTGCGCCGTCGATTCGCGCATTGTTATTGCGCAGTTGCACCTCTTCGCCAGGCCTGGCATAGCCACTGACGGTCACCTTGTCCTCGTAGGTCGTGCCACCATTGACGATTGTTCCCTTGGAGTCTTTGACGTCATCCAGGCTCAACTCGACGTCCTGCGCCACGATAAACGTGTACGCAGGGTCGGTCACTTCGCTGGGTGCCCGGGCGGTAAGGCGGTAGGTATTGGGCGTCACATCGATAACGATCTGCCAGGCGCCATCGACCCCGGCGGTTGCGGTGGCACCGTCGATCAGGGCTCCGTCATTGAGCAACTGGACTTCCTCACCCGGGCGAGCGAACCCATTGACCGTCACTTTGTCCTCAAAGGTTGTGCCACCATCAGGGATCAGACCCTTGGAATCGGCGACCTCATCAAGACTCAAAGCCCCATCAACTACGACCTTGAAGGCGAACACACCGGATTCTTTGTCATTGGCTGCCTTGATCTTGATGCTGTAATCGCCAGCCGTGAGTCCAACAAGGGTGAGATTGAACACCCCTACATCATCCACAGTGACTTTCTGGTCTGTGGGTGTGTCGCCGTTGAACGCTTCGACTTCCATATTGGGAGGTGCGTAGCCGGAGAATTCCAGTGAGTCGCCGTTGTAGGTATCGCCATTTTCAATCTGGCCATCCTTGCCAATGACTGTGTCGATGATCGGCGTCTCGGTCGCCAGAACGAAAATGTACTGTGAGGAGAAGTCTTGAGGCGGGTCTCTTTCGATAGCATTAAGGCTGTAACGCTTGAATCCCTGTTGAAAGTCGATTTTTTTCGTCCAAGATCCTGTACTACCGCTGGTCACATTATTGATAACGTTAAAGCGATCGCGAATATTGAGCGCACTATTAGCGCCGGCGGTACCCTTCAAATCCAGGACCGAGTCAAAAGTTATGCTGTTTTTACCAACGGGAATACCGCTGCTATCCAGGATTTGATCGAAGGTTACTGTCGCGGTTGTTTCACTCTGTGCGTCTGGCGAGAGTATCGGGGTATTTGGTGGCTTAGCGGTCATGATGATGACTCCGAGTGTTGAAAGGTGAGGGTGCCGGAGTGATTTAAAACCTGCTCTGATTGCTTGCCTACTGTCATAAATAACAGGTTTAAGTCGGTTTCCGATCAATGGTAGAGGTTGTATTGGCAGTGGGGATGTCTGGCTACATTGGCTTTGGCGGACCGATCAACCGCCCCTTCGCGCCGATGAACCGCCGCTTGTCGGTCTGTTCGTCGATGCTGCGAATGTACGCCCCATCGATTTTCAGGTAAGCCAAGTCCAGTTGAAGTTGGTGGCGTTACAAGGATGGAAGGTGTTGTCTTATTGCGATTTATTCTAATTTAACTGGTATTTTTGACAGTAGCGCTTATATGCATGTTTTTTTAGAGTGGTGTTTCTTCTTTGAATACATTGCTTTTTAAGAGGTGGCATCATGACGGCGACAACAGCTTTATCGGGAACTCAAAGTTCTCCTTGGGAACAGGCAAGTTTTTTCATGAATGGCGAGCAAGTGTCGTGGAGCTCGCCGGGTATCGGACTTCGTCGTGGGCAGTCAAATGAATTAATAGTCAAAGCGCCCTGGCTGAACGGAACTCAAATCAATCTGGGATTGGTGAATGACAACGGACTGGTCATCGGCGCCGAGCCTGCCTTCGGTGATTGGGTGTCGGTAAAGGACGGTGAGGCAAGTTGGAGACTGACGCCGGAGAATTTAAGCGGGCGTGTCAGGCTGGTGTTCTTGACCCGGGAGTTTGATCAGGTTCATGAGTTTCCGTGTTGGGTACTGTCGGCCAACTTGTCCGATGAAGGGTACGCTACATTGGGCGGCACCCTTATACCAATACCTGTAGGCCCGAAAGAGTTTTGGCCGGGTGTAGGCAAACACCTCAATTTTCGAGCTAACCCTGGGAGCCCCATTGCAGGCTTTCCACTGATGCTGAACTTTACATTCAAAGAAACCGGGTTACCCCACCCGCTGACCAGCAGCCCCCCCATATTGACCGAAACCACTGATCATCAATGGTATCTGACCGGCATAGCGGACACTAGAGAGATAGAGTTCAATCTCGTCATAACGGGTCAAGGGATGACGCCGATTGAGGCATCGGATTGCATCAGGCGCTCCTCAAACCTTTTGGACTACGCCACGATCAAGCTCAATGGAGTGGCTGTTCCTGCTGACGGAGCACGGTTCAAGGGCGGTGTATCAGAAACACTGAGTGTTGTTGCTAAACCGGGCAGCCCATCACTGGATTCAATGTATCTATCCTGGGAAAAAGGCGGTGGAAATCTTAATGGAAATTACTTTAAGAGCGATCCTGCCTTCAATTTTCCAACCGGCGGTATGACTTGGAATATAACCTGCCCTGCCCAACCGCGTGGTGAGTTTGCGTTGAAGATTGGAAGAGTTTTTGGTTCCACAAAGACCAGCTTTCGTTGTTTTCTGGAGCCAGAAACCATGTAGTTGACGCGTTTTGGGATGGCTCCGTTGATAGGGTCATCCCCAAATACTTCACATCGGCTGCGGCGATCCGATCAAGCGCCCCGTTACGCCAAACACCCCCAGCGCCCTGATCACCTCCAACTCCCCTTGGGTTTCTACTTGCTCCGCAATCAACGGCAAATCGATGCTGTTGGTCGTCCGGTAAACCGCCTCGATGAACAGCCGCTTGTCAGGCTGCTCGTCGATGTTGCGAATGTACGCCCCATCGATTTTCAGGTACGCCAAACCCAATTGGGTGAGATTGCCGATCTGGCTGAAGCGCCCACCAAAGTGTTGCAGGCCGATTCGATAACCGGTACTCAGCAGGCTGTGGCTCAAACGCTGCAGTTCAACGGGGGACGGCAGTTGGCGTTCATCGATTTCCAGGGTCAGTAGCGGCGCCAGGTCCGGAAGTGAGTCGAGCAGGTCGAGGATCGTTCGCCATTGCTCCGGGTCGCGCAGGGTGCTGCCGGACAGACTCAGTGCCAAGGGTCTGCGGTTGACCACCAGTTCGTCCAGCGTGGCTTCGAGCATTGCCAGGTCGAACCGTACTGACCAGCCGAGACGCTCGATCCACGGCAGGAAGTGCCCGGCGGCAATCGCCTCGCCCTGTGGGTCGAGCAGGCGTGCGAGCACTTTGTGATGCAGCACCTGGCGGGTGTCGGCGCATTGCACGACGGGCTGGAAGTACAGCTGCATTTTGCCTTCGCTCAAGGCATCGTCGATCCAGGTGCGCCAGTCGTGCTGGGAGTGATTTGGCGCGGTGTCGCGGTGACTCAAATGCACCCAGGGGCGCTCGGGATGCTGCCGGGACTCGGTCAGAGCCTGGTCAAGGCGCAGGAGTACAGTGCTGATCGGCTCACCGGGGCGATAGGCGACAACGCCCAGATGGGCGACGGGCATGCAATCGCTGGCGCCGGTCAGGCGCAGGTTCTCCAGGCTAATGCTGACATCGGAGGCCAGGCGTGCGGCATTTTCAGCGTCCAGACCCGGTGTCAGCAAGCTGAATTCACCGCCACGATTGCGTGCCGCCAGCCAGGTGCGACGCTCCGGCAACTGAGTCAGGCGCTTGAGCAACTCGCCCACGGCACTGATCAGCGCATCAGTCCGTTGACCGCCCAGGCGCTGGTTGAGGCCGTTCAGGTCGTTGATCCGCAACATCAACAGATGGCCATCGCGGCTCTGTTCACACACGCGCAAATGGTCGGCCAGTTGTTCGTCGAGCAGGCGCCGGTTGGCCAGGCCGGTGAGGCTGTCCAGACAGGATTCGGCCCGCAGTTTTTCGCTGCGTGCGGCTTCTTCGGCGAACAGCGCCTTGAGCTTCTCGACCATCTGGTTCATCGCCAGCACCACCCGTTTCAACTCCGGTGTGCGCGGCAGTTTCGGCAGGCTGAGAAACTCGCGTTTGCTGATGGCTTCAGCCTGTCGGACCATGCTGTCGAGTGGGCGCAATTGCCGGCGCAGCATCCATCCTCCAATCACCGCACTGAACAGCCCGCACAACAGCAACCAGATCAGGCTGCCGAGGGTGCTGTCCCAGAGCCTGGCCAGGGCAAATTGCGGATTGCTCAGCACTTCGACCCGTGCCAGCTGTTCCCAACCGCGCATGATCAAGGCGTCCCCTCCTTCCGGGCGCAGGTCGACCAGGCTGACGAACCAGTCAGGCGTACTGTCGATTTTCGTCGGTGCACTGCGCTCCACCAGGGTTTGCTGATCCTTGAGCCTGATGACGCGGATGCTTCTGAAGTAGCCACTGTCGAAAATCGAGCTGACCATCAGCTCCATCATGGCCGGATCATCGACCTGTGCGGTCAGTGACAGCCCCAGCGCAGTGGCTGCGTCCTGGGCGTGGGCGCGCAGTTGACTGAGGGTTTGCTCGCGGGAGCTTTCCAGGCTGGCAAAAAAACTACCGCTGAAACCCACCAACAGGAACAGGCAGATGGCCAGGAACAGCTGTTTACGCAGTGTCATGCATCGCTCCTTGCCATGGTGGTCAGCCGTCCCCGATGTCGAAGCCTTCGGCCTGCATCTTTTTCAACACGTCCTGCCAGCGCGACAGCTTTTTCGGGTCGCTGTTACGCTGGCCGCCGTTCTTGCCCGGCAGGTACAGGCCTTCGGCATTGAAGGCGTACACCGGTAGCAGGTCTTTGCGTTGGGACGCGGGGCGGATATCGCCGATCAGGTTGTCCAGTACCAGCGGGTCGGTCGCGGGGGTGCTGTAGAACGTCAGCACCATATGCGCCTGGTTCTGGCTCAGGGCCTTGACGTAGGTGATGCGCAGTTTTTCGCTGGGAATGCCGAGTCGGCGCAGGCTGAAGTATTTCGCCAGTGCATAGTCTTCGCAGTCGGCGGCGCCCTTGATCAGGGCTTCGACGGGGGTGGCCCAATAATCGGTCTGTTGCCAGATGCGCGTGTCGTCCTGAAAGTTCAGCTGCTGATTGAAGAAGCGGTTCACCGCGCTGAGTTGCTCAGGTTCGGGCGCGCTGCGTGTGCTCTGCAGCATTTGACTCCACGCTTCGATCCGGCCTCGCGCCGGTCTCGGCGGGCCGTAGCGTTGTACAACGGTTTGCAGAATCCGTGAAAAATCCCAGTCGGCCCGGACCCCGTTGAATGCAGTCAGTAGCAAACCAGCCAGCAGCATCCAGCCGCCGAGCCGAAGTCGGAGCGCTGGCCATCCTGGACTACGCAGACTGCGGGCCATGTCTGGCTGCTCGAGTGTAGGTTTGTGGAGTTTAGGTGGAGTTTTTGCGGGGGGAGGGCAGGTCGTCGGTCGAAGGGCGCTCAATGAGCTTTTTGTGGCGAGGGTCCCGGGAGACCTCAGGATTTGCGCAGGGTTTTCTGCTTGAGGATGTAGAAGGTCACCAGCACCGCACTGGTCAACATGAACCCCCGTGCCCAGGGCAGCGGCACCAGGTAGCAGGAGAACAGGATGCTCGCCCACATCAGGCCAATGGCGTAGACCTTGCCCCTGAGCGGAATGCCGTTGCCATCAAGGTAGTCGCGAATCCACGGGCCGAGCCGTGGATGCTCAACCAGCCACCGATAGAAGCGCGGCGAACTGCGGGCAAAGCAGGCGGCCGCCAGCAGCAGGAAAGGGGTGGTGGGCAATACCGGCAGGAAAATCCCGATCACCCCCAGCGCCACGCTCAGCCAGCCGATGGCCAGCAGCACGTAGCGCAACATCAGGGGGCGGTTGCCTATGGGGTTGTCCATAGGCGCAACCTTAGTGGTGACGGGGCTTGAGAATCGCCGGTTTTTCGTCTGGAGCGTTGCACAGCAGGTACAGTGCGGTCAGGGCTTCCGGGATCTGCACGATCATGTCGTCCATCAGGTTGGCATCTTTGGCGATGTCTTCGAACTCCGGCTGCTCGTCGAACAGACCCGAGCCGACCATGATCGGCAGCAGCATTTCGCTGACTTCGTCTTCGGCGCTTTCGAACCAGGCCGCTTCGCGCAGGAACACGCCTTCCATGAAGCCGATGCACCAGCCGCGCAGGTCGGAATCATCCGGGTCGTCGCCCAGGTCGAGGTCGCACGGCAGTTCGAACTCTTCATCGGAGGCCAGTTGGCGAGCGATGTGGGCCTTGAGACCAATCAGGGTGGCTTCGATCTCTTCGCGCTGGGCTTCGCTGCTGTAGTGCGGCTCCTCGGCGAAGAGGGCATCGATCCACTCACGATCAGGAACGACTTCGGAACAGATCGACAGCGCGGTGAGGTAGCCGTGGGCGGCCACGTAGTCCAGCGCCTCGTCATGCAGTTCATCGGCGTCGAGGAAGACTTGCAGGCGGGTTAGTTGCTCAGCGAAGGACATTAAAGGACTACCTTGGGGAATGTTCGATGCGGGAATTCTAGGCCTTCTTGAGCGCTTGGGCCAGCCGCACGGCATATTTGCCCATGGTCCCTTCCCGTAGGAGCTGCCGAAGGCTGCGATCTTTTGATTTTTCTTTTTAAAGACAAGATCAAAAGATCGCAGCCTTCGGCAGCTCCTACCGGGTCAGGTTTGACTTATCAGCGGTGCCCTCTGCCGGACGGGGCTCGGGTATACTCGCGCGTTTTGTGATGCCCTGCTGGCTTCACGGCTGAGATGTGAAGCGTCATGCAATGCGCACTTACGATTTGTCGGTGCAGCGTCGCGGGTTCTGAACCAGCCTTGCAGGGATGTTTCGGTGATTTTTGGAGTTTCTATGCTCGAACAGGCTCAACGCGTCCTCAAGGACATCTTCGGCTACGACAGTTTCCGTGGTCGCCAGGGTGCAATCATTGAGCGCGTGGCCAGCGGCGGCGATGCCCTGGTCCTGATGCCTACCGGGGGCGGCAAATCCCTGTGCTTCCAGGTTCCGGCACTGTTGCGCGAAGGCTTGGCGGTGGTGGTCTCGCCGCTGATCGCACTGATGGACGATCAGGTCGCCACCCTCGAAGAGCTGGGCGTGGCCGCCGCCGCGTTGAACTCCACCCTCAGCGCGGAGCAGCAGCGCGACCTCGCCGCCCGCATCCGCCGTGGTGAAGTGAAAATGCTCTATCTGGCACCGGAACGTCTGGTCCAGCCGCGCATGCTGTCATTTCTGCAGGGGCTGAACATCGCTTTGTTCGCCATCGACGAAGCACACTGCGTGTCGCAATGGGGCCACGATTTCCGTCCGGAATACCTGCAACTGGGCCAGTTGGCGCAAATGTTCCCCGACGTGCCGCGCATCGCCCTGACCGCCACGGCCGACAAGCGCACCCGGGAAGAAATCGTCACCCGTTTGCATTTGCAGAATGCCGAGCGCTTTCTGTCGAGTTTCGACCGGCCGAACATCTTTTATCGCATCGTGCCCAAGGAACAGCCGCGCAAACAGTTGCTGGCGTTCCTCGCCGAGCGGCGCAGCGATGCAGGCATTGTCTATTGCCTTTCACGCAAGAAAGTCGATGAAGTAGCGGTGTTCCTCAGTGAACAAGGCTTCCCGGCACTGCCGTACCACGCCGGCCTGCCCAATGACACGCGGGCCCACCACCAGAAACGCTTCCTCAATGAGGAAGGCCTGATCATGGTCGCCACCGTGGCGTTCGGCATGGGCATCGACAAGCCCAACGTGCGTTTTGTCGCGCATCTCGATTTGCCGAAATCCCTCGAAGCCTACTATCAGGAAACCGGTCGTGGCGGCCGTGACGGCCTGCCGGCGGATGCCTGGATGGCCTACGGCCTGCAAGACGTGGTGATGCTCAAGCAGATGCTGCAGAACTCCGAAGGCGACGAGCGCCACAAGCGCCTGGAGCAGCACAAGCTCGACGCCATGCTCTCGCTCTGCGAAGAAACCCGCTGCCGTCGGCAAACGCTGCTGGCCTACTTCGACGAAGACATGCCCGAGCCTTGCGGTCATTGCGACAACTGCGTCGACGGCGTGCAGACCTGGGATGCCACCGAGCCTGCGCGCCAGGCGCTGTCGGCGATCTACCGCACCGGTCAGCGCTACGGGGTCGGGCACCTGGTGGATGTACTGCTCGGCAAGGACAACGAAAAGGTCCGCAACTTCGGCCATCAGCATCTGTCGGTGTTTGGTGTCGGCAAGGCGAGGGCCGAAGGCGAGTGGCGCTCCCTGTTCCGCCAACTGGTGGCTCGCGGTCTGGCCGATGTCGACCATGAGGGCTATGGCGGTCTGCGTCTGAGCGATACGTGTCGGCCGCTACTCAAGGGTGAAGTGACCCTGGAGCTGCGCCGCGACCTCAAGGCGCAAACCGCGGCGAAAAGCAGCAAGAGCCAGGCGAGCCAACTGGTCCGCGGCGAGGAGCGCGAAAAGTGGGAAGCCTTGCGCGCCTTGCGGCGCAAGCTCGCCGAAGAACATGGCGTGCCGCCGTACGTCATCTTCCCCGATTCGACCTTGCTGGAAATGCTGCGCAGCCAGCCGGCCTCGCTGGCGGAAATGGCCACGGTCAGCGGCGTCGGCGCGCGTAAGCTGGAGCGCTATGGCGAGGCCTTCCTCGAGGTGCTTGGCGGCCAGGTCGAGGCACCGAAAGCGGTGGCCGACGTGCGTCACGAACTGATCACGCTGGCGCGGGCCGGGATGACGCCGGTACAGATCGCCGGTCAGTTGCAGTGCTCGGAAAAGAACGTCTACACCATGCTGGCCGAAGCGATCGGCAAGCAGCAGTTGTCGTTGGAACAGGCGCTGGATCTGCCCGAAGACCTGATGGGTGAAGTGCAGGACGCCTTCCTCGACGGGGAGGGCGAGTTGCCGCCGGTTTCCGAGATCGCTGCGCTGTTCGTGGGCCGGGTACCGGAAGGGGTCTTGTACTGCGTTCGGGCTGCCTTGCAGTCGGAGTTCGAGATTTGAGACATCCTGTTGCTGATTTAACGATTCACTACAGATCAAGCCTTGCCTCCAGTCGAGGCTCATGCTTAGCTGACTAATAATTAGTTTTTATTTATTTCAGTCTAATCTTGAGTGTTTTATGCCGTTAACCGATCAACACCGCTTTGGCATGCAATTGGCCCAGATGTCCCGCGGCTGGCGTGCCGAACTGGACCGCCGACTGGCGGGCATGGGCTTGTCCCAGGCGCGCTGGCTGGTGCTGCTGCACCTGGCACGTTTCGATGAAGCACCGACTCAGCGAGAACTGGCACAAAGCGTCGGCGTCGAAGGCCCGACCCTGGCCCGTTTACTCGACAGCCTGGAAAGCCAGGGCCTGGTGCAACGCCAGTCCGTGCTGGAAGACCGTCGGGCAAAGAAAATCGTGCTCTGCGCGCCGGCGCGTCCCCTGATCGAACAAATTGAAACCATTGCCACGCAATTGCGTCACGAACTGTTCGAAGGCGTCGATGAAGCGGACTTGAAGGTGTGCATGCGGGTTCACGGGCACATCCTGGGCAACCTTGAAAAATCTTGAGGCATAACCGAACGCCAGGTTTTTGAGAGACCGCATTGGGCAGACTATAAGAACTACTCGGCAATATCGTGTTCGTAACGGATGTACGAACGCGTACGGGTAGTTTCTGTAGATCTCAAGGATGCTCATGCTCAAATGTTGGCGATTGGTTTTACGCGGTGGTTTTCAGTGGTTGCTGGCTGGGGCCGCTGTCACTTATTCGGCATGGGCGCCCGCGCTGGGCCTGGGTGAAATCACCCTGCATTCGGCGCTGAATCAACCGCTGCGTGCCGATATCGCACTGGTGGATGCGGCTGGCCTGGAGGAGCACGAACTGTCGGTGAGCCTGGCAACGGCAGACGAGTTCAGCCGTGCCGGGGTCGACCGGGCATTTTTCCTCAACAACCTGACGTTCACCCCGGTCCTGCGCGGTAATCGCAGCGTGATCCAGGTGACCTCCGGCAAACCGGTCAGTGAACCGTTCCTGAATTTCCTCGTGCAGCTCAATCAGCCTAATGGGCGATTGCTGCGTGAGTACACGGTACTGATCGATCCGCCGGGTGCGCCAGGGGTTGTTCCCGCAGCCGATGAACCGGTTTTCCGGTCCCCAGCGTCCGCATTCCCCCGTGTCCAACCGGGCATGGCGCCGTCACCCGTGACAAAGACGACGCCAGAACCGGACGTCGCCGTGGTTGATCCCGCTGTCGAACAACTGGCCGCCAGCACCCTGCTAAACCACCAGTTGCAAACCACTGTCGATGAGCTCAACAAGAAGCTTCAAGGCCAGGATGAGCTGATCGCTGGCCAGAAAAAACAGTTGGCCGAACTGCAAACCCAACTGGCGGAACTCGAGAAGGTAAAGGCGCAACCCGTTGCTTCCGACGCAGTGGCGCCAGCCCCCGCTATTGCCGAAAACCCCGGGATTGGCTGGCTACCGATTGCCGGTATGTCGGCACTTATGGCATTGCTGGCGCTGGGCTGGTTTGTTCGCCGTCAGCAGCATCGAGCCACAACATCAGAGGCTCTGCCGTCGCAGCGTGAACCGCTGGCTGAGCTCTCTACCGAGCCAGTGATGTGGCCCCCCGTCATGCAACCGTCTACTGTGCTTCGCGACGGGGTGCCGGCCAACGATAAGCTTGAACGGGTCGATAGCCGTCATTCCATCCCGGTCGCTGTCGCGGTGGCGGTGGTTGCGGATTTGGCGATGTCTGGCGAATCCGCCGCTGACGATGAGTACCGGCTCAACCTGGAGGAGCTGTCCATGGTGTCGAGTTGGGACGTGATCGACCCAAACGGGAACCAGCAGTCGGCTGCTCTGACCATGATCGAGCCTGGGTTCGAATTGGAGGCGCAACCCGCTTCGCCGTCTCGGCAGCCTCCGGTCGGGCTATCATAGCGGCGTCGTCAAACTCTGGAGTCACGTCCCATCATGACCGTCAGCAAACCGGAAATCGTCATCACCTATTGCACGCAATGCCAGTGGCTGTTGCGTGCGGCCTGGCTGGCCCAGGAGCTGCTCAGCACCTTTGGTGATGACCTGGGCAAAGTCTCCCTGGTGCCGGGCACTGGCGGGGTCTTTCATATTTACTGTGACGCCGTGCAGATCTGGGAGCGTAAGGCGGACGGTGGCTTTCCTGAGGCCAAAGTGCTCAAGCAGCGGGTCCGTGACCAGATCGACCCGGACCGCGACCTGGGGCACAACGACCGCACTCAGTGAGACGCAGCCTCGGCTGTGACGGCTTTCTTGCTTGTGCCAGTCGAGAACCTGCTGGACACCACAATCGCCACAATGATCAGCGCGCCCCCCAGCAACATGCGCAGGGTCGGGTTTTCGTTGAACAGCAACCAAGCGACGGTGATGCCGTAGACCGGCTCCAGGGCGAACACCACGGCGGCGGTGCGTGCCTTGATCACCGCGAGGCTGGCGACGAACAGGCTGTGGGCGACACCGGTACAGAACACACCGAGCAGGCCGATCCACAGCCAGTCGATGGCACGCACTTCGCTCAATTGAGGCGCCGCCACCGGCAGCAGGCACAGGGCAACCACCACGTTCTGGCACAGCGCTGCCTGCACGGGCGGGACGCGCCCGGAGCTGGCACGGTTGGTCAGCGACAACAGGGCGAACAACAACCCGGAAGCCACGGCCCACAGCAGACCGGTGGTGGCGCCGCTGGCCAGGTCAAAATCAGGCGTGACCAGCACCAGCCCGACACTCACCAGCAGCACCAGCACGATCTCATTGGTGCGAATGCGCTCGCGGAAGATCAGCCCTTCGAGGATCACGGTAAAGGCCGGGAAACTGGCGAAGCCGAGCGTCGCAATCGCCACGCCTGCGACTTTCACCGCAATGAAGAAACTCACCCAGTGCCCGGCCAGCAACAAGCCGCTGAGCAGCAGTCGACGCCAGTCCACGGCCTCGAGTTTCTGCCAGCGCGTCTGGCTGGCGAACCGTGCAAAAAACGCCAGCGCAAGCACGGCAAAAGCGGCGCGGCCGAAAACGATGATCACCGGTGACGCGGCGGCCAGTTTGCCGAACACGCCGGTCAGACCGAACATCAATGCGCCGATATGCAGGGCGCCAAGGGCGGTACGGGGAGTCATTGAAATCCTTAACAGTAAAATCATGTAGGAGCCTTCGGCAGCTCCTACATTGAACCGTGCGGCCCCGCTGTGTCTGTCGGCAGACTAGCGTTTTTTGTCGCCAGCCTCGCGCCGCAATTTCCCGGGCGATGCCCCGAACTCGCGCAATACCGCCGCCGCAAAGGCACTCTGGGAGCTGTAGCCGACTCGGCTGGCAATCTCGCCGATGGGCAGCGCCGAGTTGCGCAGCAAGCCCACCGCTATGTGCAGGCGTCGGCTGCGGATGTAGTCCATCGGCGTCTGCCCGCATTCGGCCACGAACCGCGCATGTAAACGGGCACTGGAAAGGCCTGCCACCCGGGCCAGATCGGCCACTTGCAGCGGGTACGCCGCGTACTGATCGATGTGCGCGTTCAGCGCGGCATAGGGCAGGCGCCGGCCGCCGACGGCCTCGGGCCTGGCGCTGTTGAGACTGGCCAGTAGCAGCACCGCGCCTTGTTGTGCAATCAGCGGATCATCGACCGGACTGCTCGCCAGCCAACTGACCAATTGGCTTTGCCCGGCATCCAGTGACAGTCGGCCGGCGTTGTCGAGCAAGCGTCGGCTGGACTCGGCGTGATCGCCCAACGACTGGACAACCCATTGTTCGCCGGGCACGTCCAGCACCAGGCAGCGGCTGCCATTGGGGCTGCCACACGCATGATGTGCGCCCGACGGTATCACCACGAAACTCTGCTGCACCACCTGGCTGCCACGACCGTCCACCTCGAAATTCAGCGCGCCCGAAAGCCCGAACACCAATTGCGCGTGGTCATGGCTGTGGACGATCAGGTCATGGCTGTATTGGCGAAGCGTGAGGATCGGTCTCATCGCAGGTCTCCCGGTTCAGGGCGTCAGTCTACACCGAGCGGACCTGCAAGCGCTGTCACAGGACTGACTTGACGCTGTCATGGACGATTAACCGGGCCGGGGCAGACTTGGCAAAACTTGCCAGAGGGTTGCCCATGACCAGCGCCGAGCTCGCCAAACCCACCCGTAAGCAACGCGTACGGACTTTATGGATTTCCGACGTGCATTTGGGCACCCGGGATTGCCAGGCGGAACACCTGTCGCAGTTTCTCAAGAGTTACCACGCGGACAGAATCTACCTGGTCGGCGACATCATCGACGGCTGGAAGCTGCGCGGCGGTATGTACTGGCCACAAGCGCATACCAATGTGATCCGGCGCCTGTTGACCATGAGCAAGCGTGGCACCGAGGTGATCTACGTCACCGGCAACCACGACGAATTCCTGCGCCGCTATTCGAAGCTGATTCTGGGCAATATCCAGTTGGTGGACGAAGCCGTGCATGTCACCGCCGACGGCCGGCATCTGCTGGTGATCCATGGCGACCAGTTCGATGTGATCACCCGTTACCATCGCTGGCTGGCCTTTCTCGGTGACTCGGCCTACGAATTCACTCTGACCCTCAACCGCTGGCTCAATCATTGGCGCGCGCGATATGGCTACGGCTACTGGTCACTGTCGGCCTACCTCAAGCACAAGGTGAAAACCGCGGTCAGCTTCATCAGCGACTTCGAAGAAGCCATCGCCCATGAGTGCGTCAAACGCGAGCTGCACGGCGTGGTGTGCGGGCACATTCACCATGCCGAGATTCGCAAGGTCGGCGAAGTGGACTACCTCAATTGCGGCGACTGGGTGGAGTCGTGCACGGCGCTGATCGAGCATTGGGATGGTTCGATCGAGTTGTATCGCCTGGCGGATGCCCAGGCGCGCGAGGCGCAGTTGAAGACGGCCAGGGTCACCGAGTTGGCCTGAAAGTCACTGTGCCTGTGTGGGCCTCATCGCGAGCAGGCTCGCTCCTACAGTAGATTTTTGCTGAATACAGAATCTGCTCGCGCCGCAAAACCCTGTAGGAGCGAGCTTGCTCGCGATGGACCGCGAAGCGGTCCCGCTGGATCTGTCAGACCGGCGCGTGCTCTTCCATCGCCGCCTTGTAGATCGAACTCCTGGGGTGCGCAAACAACCGCTCCATCATCGGTTCGAAAAAGCTCAATGGCAGCGTGTCGTACGCCGGGTCAAACGCCGCTGCATCGTACCTGGCACAGAACTCGACGGTCGCCTGGTACTGCGGATGCTCCTGGAATTGTTCACGCAGATGCCGATCCATGCCCAGGTGATGGAAGAAGTAGTAACCCTGGAAAATCCCGTGCTTTTCCACCATCCACAAGTTCTCGGCGCTGACGAACGGCTTGAGAATCGCCGCCGCGATATCCGGGTGATTGTAGGAGCCCAGGGTGTCGCCGATGTCATGGAGCAGGGCACAGACCACGTACTCTTCGTCGCGACCATCGCGCCAGGCGCGGGTGGCGGTTTGCAGGGAGTGGGTCAGGCGGTCCACCGGGAACCCGCCGAAATCACCCTCCAGCAGCTCCAAGTGCGTCACAATCCTTGTTGGTAATTGTCGCGCGTAGGCACTGAAGTCCGCAGCGATGATCGCCCAGTCTTCCTGCGTACCGTCCTTCATGTGGGTGAAGCGGGCATTGGCATTCATAGGCAACTCTCTTGTGACGGATGTCAGCTAGAACGGAACGCGTCCCAGAACCATGTCCCGGTACATGACAAAATCGCCGAGCAGGCTATAAAAGGGGTGTTGGAACGTTGCCGGGCGGTTCTTCTCGAAGAAGAAATGCCCGACCCAGGCAAAGCTGTAACCCGCCACAGGCATGGCCCACAACAGCATCCATGCGCCGCGACCAATGGTCAGCGTCAGAATCAAGATAACCAGGGTCGTGCCGATAAAGTGTAAACGGCGGCAGGTACTGTTGCTGTGCTCACTGAGGTAGTAAGGATAGAACTCTGCGAAGCTGTTGAATCGTTTGACGTTTTCCACGACAGCGATCTCTGTGGTTATTTTTCCTGCTACAAGTTGTTCTGCGGGTAGCTTATTTGAGTCTAGAGTGATCAATGGCATCAGCCAGTGACAATAGGCGCCACTTTAGTATCCTTCGGTCAAGAGCCGTAGCATTCGGCCACCATGTAAGAAAACGCCATGAGCGAACGAACGACTTCTGCAAGCTGGGCGATGGGGATTGTCAAAGCGCTGGAGATGGACGGCCTGGATTGCCGGGTTCTGTTCAAGCAGCTGGGGCTCGACTACGCAGCACTGGATGATCCGGACGCACGCTTCCCGCAAGACTCCATGACACGGCTGTGGCAGCGTGCGGTCGAGCTGTCCGGCAATCCGGCCATCGGCCTGAACATGGGCAAGGTGGTGCGACCGGCGCAGTTTCATGTGGCCGGTTACGCCTTGATGTCCAGCCAGACTCTCGCCGAAGGCTTTCAGCGTCTGGTGCGCTATCAGCGCATCATCGCCGAAAGTGCCGACCTGAGTTTCAAGCTGCTGGAAGAAGGCTATGCGCTGATTCTGGCGGTACATGGCGACCATCTGCCGCCGACCCGGCAAAGCGCTGAAGCTTCACTGGCCTGTGCCTTGGCGCTGTGCGGCTGGTTGACCGGGCGTACGTTGCAACCACGCAAAGTGTTGCTGCAAGGCGCCGAGCCGGTCAACCTTGAACCCTATAAACAAGCCTTCCACGCGCCGCTGCTGTTCAACGCGCCTTACGATGCGCTGATTTTCGAACGCGCGGACATGGAGGCGCCACTGCCGACGGCCAACGAGGCGATGGCCTTGCTGCATGACCGCTTTGCTGGCGAGTACCTGACGCGCTTTTCCGAAAACCGCGTGACCCACCAGGCGCGGCAGGTGTTGTGTCGCCTGTTGCCCCAGGGCGAGCCCAAGCGCGACACCGTGGCGCAGACGCTGCATCTGTCCCAGCGCACCTTGCAACGGCGTTTGCAGGAAGAGGGCACGAGTTTTCAGGTGCTGCTGGACGATACCCGGCGTGAACTGGCCGAGCAGTACCTGGCGCAACCGAGCATGACCTTGCTGGAAATCGCCTACTTGCTGGGTTTCGCCGATCCGAGCAACTTCTTCCGCGCGTTCCGCCGCTGGTTCGATGCCACACCCGGCGAGTACCGGATGCGGCTGATGCAAATATCTGAAGCGGTCAATGACGCCAAAATGCCGGAATACACAGCACAAACACCGTAATGATCTCCAGTCGGCCCAGCAGCATGCCGAACGACAGAATCCACTTGGCGGCATCCGGCAGGGTGGCGAAGTTGCCTGCCGGGCCGATGGTTTCGCCGAGCCCCGGGCCGACACCGGACACGGTACTGGCCGCGCCGGTGAGGGCAGTCATCCAGTCCACGCCGAGCAGCGACAGCAGCAGCGCAATCACGCAGATGGTGATTGCGAAGAAAAACGAAAAGGTCAGGATCGAACGCACGATTTCTTCGTCAAGGCGGTGACCGTTGTACTTCTGCTTGATTACCGCCCGCGGGTGAATCAGTTGGTTAAGGTTGGCCTTGAGCAGGATATAGGCCACCTGGAAGCGGAAAATCTTGATACCGCCCGCGGTCGAGCCGGAGCAACCGCCGACAAACCCCAGATAGAAGAACAGCATCAGCGAGAAATTGCCCCACAGGCTGTAGTCCCCCAGTGCGAAACCGGTCGTCGTCACCACCGACGTCACGTTCAGCGCCACATGCCGCAGTGCTTCCAGCCAATGCAGTTGGGTAGTCCACCAATACCAGGTGCCGAGCACCAGCCAGGTCACCAGCAGCATGCCGAGCAGGCCTTGAACCTGTTCATCCTTGATCAGCGCCCGACGGTTACCACGCAACATGGCGACATACAGGGTGAACGGCAGGGCACCGAGAATCATGATGACGATCGCGACCCAATGCACCGCAGGCTCCGGCCACTTGGCCAAGGACTGGTCGGAGGTGGAGAAGCCGCCGGTGGAAATCGCCGACATCGCGTGGTTGACCGCATCGAACGGGCTCATTCCGGCCCACCAGAACGCCAGGCTGCCGACAATGGTAATGCCGACGTACGCTGCCACGATCAGGCGCGCCACCATGTGCGAGCGAGGCATGACTTTTTCCGAGCGGTCCGACGATTCGGTCTGGAACAGCCGCATGCCACCGATACGCAAGAGCGGCAGGATCGCCACCGCCATGCCGATGAAGCCGATGCCGCCGAGCCAGTGCAGCAACGAGCGCCACATCAGGATGCCGGGGGACATGCTGTCCAGGCCGCTGAGTACGGTTGCGCCGGTGGCGGTGATGCCGGACATGCTTTCGAAGAATGAATCGGTGTAACTGATGTGCTGGGTCAGCAGGAACGGCAGCGCGGCAAAGATGCACACCACCAGCCAGCTGCTGACGGTCAGCAGGTACATGTCCCGGGGGCGCAGGTGAATGTGCTCGGGGCGCCCAGGAATCACCAGCGCCAAACCGGCGACAAAGGTGATCATGCTGGCCCAGAGGAAAGACGGCAGGTCGCTGGTGCGGTCGAAAATGACCAGCGTGGCCATGGGCACGACCATGGAGATCGCCAGCGTGATCAGGAAGATGCCGATGATGAAACCAATGATCCGTAAGGTCGGCAACGCCATGAGGTCCGCTCGGCTGATAGTGGAAAGGGCGCCATTCTACCCGCGAGGCAGGGCATGTAAACCGGCACTGCTGCCGCAGTTGCCGCTAGAATAGCCGCACAAATTTTTCAGGAGGTAGCCGATGCAGGCTCTCGACGCTTTGCTCAACCGTGTTTCCGTTCCACGACTGATTGACCCTGCACCCACTGCCGAGCAGCGCGAAGTGCTGTTTGGCGCCGCCATGCGCGCCCCGGATCACGGTCACTTGCAGCCGTGGCGCTTCCTGACGGTGGAAGGCGCGGCGCGCGAGCAAATGGGCGAGTTGCTGGCCGAAGCGGCGAAACTTTCGGACAGCGAAGTCAGCGAAGCGGCCATCGACAAGGCGCGCAATGGTCCGCTGCGGGCACCGCTGGTGGTAGTGGTGATTGCGCGGTTGCAGGATCACGTCAAGTATCCGAAGTCCGAGCAGTTGCTGGCCGCGGGCTGTGCGGCCCACGGGATTTTGCTCGCGGCGTATGCGCAGGGCATTGGTGCGGTGTGGCGTACCGGTGACCTGGCTTACTCGCCGCATGTGGCCAAGGGGCTTGGCTTGACGGAGGGGGAACAGGTGATTGCTTTCCTGTACCTTGGCACGCCGCAGAAAGAACCGCGAGTGGCCGAGAAGGTCGATCTGACCGAGTTTGTCAGCGCCTGGCCGGGTAAAGCCTGAAAATCAACAGATCGCAGCCTCATCACTACTTTAAGGCTGAACGACAGCCCCCGGCACCAACGGCAATTCCAGGCTGGCAATGAACCCGCCCTCCGGGTGATTGGCCAGCACCAGGCTGCCACCATGGCGCTCCGCCGCACGGCGGGCGATGGCCAGGCCCAGGCCGTGTCCAGCCGCGGTCTGCCCCGGTGCCCGATAGAACGGCTCACCGAGCTGGCTCAAGTATTCGGCACTGACCCCGGGCCCGTGATCGCGCACGGTCACGACGATTCGCTCACCCTGGCGCAGCGCCTGCATTTCGATCGGCAGGCCACCCACCGGATTGAAGCGCTGGGCGTTGCGCAGCAAGTTGTCGACGGCCCGTTCGATCATGGTCGGCCAGCCCTTCAGATTCAGTTGCGACTCGGCTTCAAGGTGGACGAGCTGCTCGGGTGAACCGAGTTGCGCATCCTTTTGCAGGGTATAAAGCAAGGCGTTCAGATCCACCTCTTCCGCACCGGCGTTATCGGAGTCGACCCGCGCCAGCACCAGGATTTCGCTGATCAGCGCCTCCAGTCGGTCGCACTCACGGATCAGGCGCGGCCAGAGCTGCTCCCGTTCTTGCGCAGTGGCCCGTTCGGCCAGCGCCAGTGCGATACGCAGGCGGGCGAGGGGCGAACGCAGTTCGTGGGACACATCCCGCAGCAGTTGCCGCTGACTGCCAATCAGGCTTTGCAGGCGTGCGCCCATGCGGTTGAAGTCGTTGGCCAGCACGCCGAATTCATCGCGGCGGTTAGCCAGTTTCACCAGGCTGTTTTGTTGATAGGTGGTTTGGCCAAGGTCATGCACCGCGCCACGCAGACGGCTGAGCGGGCGGGTGATGGAAAAGGTCACCAGCAGGCTGAACAGGGTCAGCACCACCAGGGCGATCCCCAGCGCACTGAGTGGCCAGAGCAGGCTCTCGCGGTGCCAGGCGTCCAGTTCCGGGTGCGGAATGCGGTAGATGAACAGGTAGGTGTCACCGGTTTTTTCGCTGGTGAACTCATCGGTCAGACGCCGCCATGGCAAGCGCCGGTCATTATCGTTCTGTCGCGCCTCAAAGGCTGCCGCACGTCTCGGGAAGGTGCCGCGCACCACAGGGTCACCACTTTCGTTGAGCACCTGAACGTCGATGTGATACTGGCGTTTGCGTTGCTGGAGAATGTCCTGGGCGGCGTCTTCGCCCTGGCTTTCGTAGGTTTGCGTCCACTCTTCGGCCAGTGTGTTGAGTCCCGGATGGCGGCTGAGAATCCAGGCGTCCTGGTTGAGCATGTGCCCGAGCAGGATGGAGAGCCCGGCAACCAGTGCGATGGCCAGCCAGAAGCTGGCCAGAATACGCCAGAACAATGAACGCACGGAAAATCCTCAAGCAAACACAAAACTCTATGTAGGAGCGAGCTTGCTCGCGATGGACGTCAACGATAACGCGCGGCATCAGGCAGCACGTGTTGTCTATTCGTTTTTCGCGAGCAAGCTCGCTCCTACAGTAAAAACATCAGACCCAACGGTGTTTAGCCATTGGGTCCGGGGTTAGCGCATTATTGCGCCTTTTGCGGTTGTTGCGCTTTCCAGGCTTTGAACTCGGCCCACTCGGCGCGGCGTTCGGCCTGTTTTTTCTGGATCTCGTCGAATTTTTTCTGTTGATCCGGCTTCAGCAAGACGCGCACGTCCGCTTCAGCTTTCTTGTGGTTAGCGGCCATCTCGTCTTTCATGGCTTTCTGGTCGGCTGGCGAGAGTTTCTCCAGGTACTTCTCGACCAGTTGCTTACGCTCGTGCATCTGCTCGCCCATGATCTTGCGGATCTGCTCGCGCTGTTCGCGGCTCAGGTCCAGTTCACTGTACGGGCCTTTGCCGTGCATGCCGTGCATCTGACCGCCGTGGCGCGAACCGTCCATCGGCCCATCCATCGGGCCGGTGCCTTCAGGCATGGCCATGGCCATGGTCGGCAGGGCAGCTGCGAACAT
This sequence comes from Pseudomonas sp. GL-R-19, assembly GCF_019956375.1. Taxonomy (NCBI): domain Bacteria; kingdom Pseudomonadati; phylum Pseudomonadota; class Gammaproteobacteria; order Pseudomonadales; family Pseudomonadaceae; genus Pseudomonas; species Pseudomonas sp. GL-R-19. The sequence continues at coordinate 25,559 of NZ_JAHBDJ010000036.1, forward strand.
CAGAGCGATAAGAGTCTTGCGCATGGTGTATCTCCTTGTCTCGTTCCCGGTACGTTCCGGATGAGTGCAGATTACGCAGATCAAGGTCAGCGGCGGTCAGCGGAGGGTAAAGCTTTGGTAAACATGATTTTCGGCTGACCCGACAAAACTTCCGATTCCCCTACATGGACCGCATGTCGTCAGCAAGAGGCGGGCGCGTTGGGATCAGAGGCTGTAGTAGTAGCCGCGGCTGCGCAGGGCGACGATGCGCGGTCGGCCATCGGGGTGCGGGCCGATTTTCTTGCGCAGGTTGCTGACGTGCATGTCCAGGCTGCGGTCGTACAGGGTCAGCTTGCGACCGAGAGCGATTTGCGCCAGTTCCTGTTTGTCCAGGGGCTCGCCGGGTTGCTTGAGCAGGGCTTCCAGCAGGCGGCTTTCGGAGACGGTGAGGGTGAACTCTTGCTCGTCGATGCTGACCACGCCGCGCACCGGGCTGAAACACAGGTCGCCCAGTTCCATCTGGCTGGACACCGCTGCCGGGTGGCTACGACGCAGCACAGCGCGCAGGCGGGCGGTCAGTTCCCGTGGATCGCAGGGTTTGGCCAGGTAATCATCGGCGCCGAGTTCCAGGCCGAGGATACGGTCAAGGGGCTCGCCCCGGGCCGAGAGCATCAGCACCGGCAGATCCGGGTGATCGCTGCGCAACTGCTTGAGCAGTTCCAGGCCGCTGCCATCGGGCAACATCACATCCAGCACCACGGCCGCCGGGGCGGTTTCGGCCAGTGCACGACGCGCGCTCTGGCCGTCGTGACAGGCACGTACCTGAAACCCTTCCTGGCTCAGCCAACTGCTCAGGAGCTCGCACAGTTCCTGGTCATCATCAATAAGTAACAGCTCGCTCATGACTCACTCAATTTAGCCATTGTCGACGTTTTCGACTTGCTCCACTGGCGAAGATACCGCAGAGCAGAGCCAATAGCGCTACCCCGGCGCCAATGACAAACCATTGTTGCTGGTCGGTCAGCAGGCGTGGCAGCGGACTGCTGGCCTGGGCTTCCTTGAGTTGCAGCTTCAAGCGCTGGTTCTCCTGGCGCAACCGGGCCAGCAACGGGCCTTCGCGTTCGCCATCGGCAGTTTGCAATTGTTTGTTCAGATCTTCCCGTTGCCGTTCGCTTTCTTTCAAGCGTTGTTGCAACTCGGTGATCTGGCCGCCGGCGCTCAAGGAAAGCGGCGTCGAATTGCCACTCTCGACACTTTCCTCACCGTGGGCGGGCGCCCCGATCGACAACGTGACCAACATCAGACACAACGGACCTTTGCGCATCGCGACTCCTGATTCCAATACGGGCATTGGGCAGGTTATCGGCCGGCAAACGAGAATAATGAGCGATTGAGAGCGCGATGAACCGACAAGGTTCATCGCGTGGGGGTAATTGCGAGAAGAACGTTACGGCAGGACTTGCTTGAACGGCTTGACCAGAACGTTGGCGTAGACGCCTGCGGCGATGTACGGATCGGCGTCGGCCCAGGCCTGGGCGGCGCTCAGGGAATCGAATTCGGCGACGATCAGGCTGCCAGTGAAACCCGCCGCGCCCGGATCATTGCTGTCGACCGCCGGATTTGGGCCGGCCAGAACGATGCGGCCTTCGCCCTTGAGTACTTGCAGGCGCTCGAGGTGTGCAGGCCGTGCGGCCAGGCGGGCTTCCAGGGAGTTGGCGACGTCTGTGGCAATGATTGCGTAAAGCATGTCAGTCCTCGGTTTTTGGCGTAGTGGTATCGGCATCGTGCAGATGGCGGGACAGGTAGATGCCCTGGCCGACCAGGAACAGCAAAGTCATGCCCAGGCTGCCGAAGACCTTGAAGTCGACCCAGTAGCTCTGGAAGGTGAACGCGACAAACAGGTTGGCGGCACCGCAAAACAGGAAGAAGGCGATCCAGGCAATGTTCAGGCGCGTCCAGACCGGCTCCGGCAAGGTCAGCGCGTGGCCCATGATGCGCTTGATCAGCAGGCTGTCACCGACGAAGTGGCTGCCGATGAACGCCAGGGCGAACAGCCAGTTGACCACCGGGGCTTTCCACTTCAGGAACGTCTCGCTGTGGAAGGCGAGCGTGAGGCTGCCGAAGACCAGGCAGGCGATCAGGGTCAGCCACTGGCTCTTCTCCAGCTTGCGCTGCTTGATGAACAGTGTGCCGTAGACTACCAGGGAACTGACGATCAGCATCGCGGTGGCGCTGTAAATACCGCCTACAGTGAGCTCATGACCGGCGATGTCGACGACCCGTGGGTCGATTTTGAACACGATGAAAAACAGCAGGAGCGGGATGAAATCGATGAATTGTTTCACAGTGGCAGCCAGAAGCAGGATGTGGCGGCATAATAACAAACATATGGGCGCGCGATAGCGCCAGCTGATTTGAGGTTACAAAGCCCTGTGAATGTTGATTTGCACTGCCATAGCACGGCCTCCGATGGCGCCCTGGCGCCTGCGGTTCTGGTGGCGCGGGCGTTCGAGAAAGGCGTGCGAGTCCTGGCCCTGACCGATCACGACACCCTTGAAGGCCTTGACGAGGCCCGCCACGCGGCCACCGCGCTGGGGATGCAACTGGTCAATGGCGTCGAATTGTCCTGCACCTGGGGCGGCGCGACCATTCATGTATTGGGCTACGGTTTTGATGTGAACGCCGCGCCGTTGGTCGAGGCGATCGCCAGATTGCATGATGGCCGCTGGCTGCGCTCCGAGGAAATCAGCCGCAAACTGGCGCTCAAAGGTATGCCGGGGGCGCTGGAAGGCGCCCGCCAGATCCAGCAGGAGCTGGGCGACAGCGGTAACGCGCCGGCCCGCCCGCATTTCGCCGACTGGATGGTGCGTGAAGGTTTCGTCAAGGATCGCGCCGAGGCGTTCCGTAAATGGCTGGGTGCCGGCAAACTGGGCGACGTCAAGCAACACTGGCCGACCCTGGAGGAAACCGTCGAAACCCTGCGCGCAGCCAAAGCCTGGGTGAGCCTGGCACACCCCTGGCACTACGAATTCACCCGAAGCAAGCGTCGCCGCCTGATTGCCGACTATATTCAAGCAGGGGGCCACGCCATCGAAGTGGTCAATGGTTACCAGCCTGCCGAGCAAGTGGGCAGCCTGGCCATTCTGGCCCGCGAGTTCGGTCTGCTGGTCAGCGCCGGCAGTGATTTTCATGGCCCTGGAGGCTGGTCGGAGATCGGTGAATACCGGCCACTTCCGGAGGATCTGCCACCACTATGGTGTCGATTCAAACATGACCCAGTTATTGCCGCCGTCTGAACAGGTAGAGAATGTGAGTCAATTTTTCCAGATTCATCCGGAAAACCCGCAAGCGCGCCTGATCAAACAGGCAGTCGAGATCATCCGCAAGGGCGGGGTGGTGATTTATCCCACAGACTCTTCCTACGCCATTGGTTGCCAGATCGGCGACAAAGTGGCTGTGGAGCGTGTGCGACGTTTGCGCGGGCTGGACGAAAAGCACAACTTTGCGCTGATTTGCTGCGATCTGTCGCAATTGGGGCTGTTTGCCAAGATCGACACCGGCACTTTCCGCTTGCTCAAGGCCCACTTGCCGGGGCCGTACACGTTCATTCTCAACGCCACCCGCGAAGTACCGCGACTGTTGTTGCACCCGAAGAAGCGCACCATCGGCCTGCGGGTGCCGAGCCATCCGATTGCCCTGGCACTGCTGGAGCAGCTCGGCGAGCCGTTGATGAGCGTGAGTCTGATCATGCCCGGTGAAACCGACCCTATGTTTGATCCCTATGAAATGCGCCAGCTGCTCGAACACCAGGTCGATCTGATCATCGACGGTGGCTTCGGCGGGATCAAGGCGTCCACCGTGATCAACCTCGCCGACGGCGAGCCGGAAGTCATCCGTGTTGGCTGCGGCGACCCTGCGCCGTTCATGGTCGAGGCCTAGATGTCCGCAGTAGAACCCGTCGACAGTCAGGCCGGTGCCCAGCAGGAACTGCCTTTCGCCATGGTCTATGGTCAGGCGGTCATGGAAATGCCGCTGGACCTGTACATCCCGCCGGATGCCCTCGAGGTCTTCCTCGAAGCCTTCGAAGGGCCCCTCGACCTGCTGCTGTACCTGATCCGCAAACAGAACATCAACATTCTCGACATCCCGGTGGCGGAAATCACCCGCCAGTACATGGGCTACGTAGAGTTGATGCAGTCGGTGCGCCTGGAGCTGGCCGCCGAGTACCTGGTGATGGCTGCGATGCTGGCCGAAATCAAGTCGCGGATGTTGTTGCCACGGGCCGAAACCGTTGAAGACGAAGAGGACGACCCTCGCGCCGAACTGATCCGCCGCTTGCAGGAATACGAGCGTTTCAAGGCCGCCGCCGAAGGCATCGATGGCCTGAGCCGCGTCGGTCGTGACGTGGTGGTGCCCAAGCTTGACGCTCCAGAGGCCCGGGCGCGCAAGCTGCTACCAGACGTGCGTCTGTCCGAGTTGCTGCTGTCGATGGCCGAGGTGTTGCGCCGTGGCGACATGTTCGAAAGCCATCAGGTCAGCCGCGAGGCGCTGTCGACCCGTGAACGCATGAGCGATGTGCTGGAACGGCTCAAGGGCGGCGGTTTCGTGCCGTTTGTCGAGCTGTTCACCGCTGAAGAAGGGCGCCTGGGGGTAGTGGTGACCTTTATGGCGATCCTTGAATTGGTCAAGGAATCCTTGGTCGAGCTGGTGCAGAATGAGCCATTTGCCGCGATCCACGTGCGAGCGCGAGCCGAATAACGAGTCGAAACATGAACCTGACTGAACCCCGTGATCTGGCACCCTTGCTCGAAGCCTTTCTGTTGGCTTCGGGAAAGCCGCAATCTCTGGAAAACCTTTTCGAACTCTTCGAAGAAGGCGAGCGCCCGGAGCCGCCGGTGTTCAAGAAGGCCCTGGCGATTCTGGCCAAGTCCTGTGATGGCCGTGCCTTTGAACTGAAGGAAGTGGCCTCGGGGTATCGCCTGCAGATTCGCGAGAAATTTGCGCCTTGGGTCGGGCGTCTGTGGGAAGAGCGCCCGCAGCGTTACTCCCGTGCCATGCTGGAAACCATGGCCCTGATCGCCTATCGCCAGCCGATCACCCGTGGCGAAATCGAAGACGTGCGGGGCGTGGCAGTCAACAGCAACATCGTCAAGACGTTGATGGAGCGCGAGTGGATCCGCATCGTCGGCTACCGTGACGTGCCTGGCAAACCGGCGATGTTCGCGACCACCAAGGCGTTCCTCGATCACTTCAACCTGAAAAACCTCGACGATCTGCCGCCGCTGGCGGAACTGCGCGAGCTGGAACCGGATCCGGTGCTCGATTTCGATGACGCGCCCGTACCTGCCGGGTTGCAAGCGTTGGCCGACGCCAGCGCCGAGCCGGAAGAGCCGAAGGAAGAAACCAGTTTCCACACGCTGTTGCTGGAGCTGGACAGCATGGAGGAGGGGCTCAAGACCGACTTCGACGACCTGCTGCGTGATGGGGCGCCGCCCGAGTTCGATCCGCAACAGTCGGTTTTCGAACCAGAAGTCGAAGCGGCACAGTCTGAGCCGGACATTGAGCCGGAGCAAGAAGACGACATCCTCGGCGTTGCCGAAGCCCGGGAAAAGCTTTTGGCTGCTGTAGCTGCGCTCGAACAGACGAAACCCGAGCCGGAGCTTTCGGACGAAGAAGCCGAAGCCCAAGCCCTGGCCGAGGCCATCGAGGCCGAACGTCGTCAATTCGAGGACTGATGCGATTCCCTGTAGGAGCGAGCCTGCTCGCGATGGCGTTGGCACATCCGGCATAGATGTGGCCGATCTGACGCTTTCGCGAGCAGGCTCGCTCCTACAGGGAGTTGTGTATACAGAAAGCTGCGAACCACCGGCCGGCGGAAAAACAAATAACCCTGCATTGATCAGCTAGTCTCTGATGCGCAAACGCCCTCATGCGCGTATGATTCGCGACCCTTCGGCGATCCCTTCGCCCAAGTACCCAGTTTTCAGACCACACCGGGAGGTGCCCAGATGAGTATCAAAGACCAGCAAGACGACCAGCCAATTGGCCCAGCAGGCGAAAAACTGCAGAAAGTCCTCGCCCGTATCGGCGTTGGCTCGCGCCGTGACGTGGAAGCCTGGATCAGTCACGGCCGCATCAAGGTCAACGGCAAAGACGCCACCCTTGGTCAGCGTGTCGACATGCACGACGCCATCACCATCGATGGCAAGGTGATCAAGCGTGAAGAGGCCGCCGAGTCGGTCCGCCGCGTGATCATGTACAACAAACCCGACGGCGAAATCTGCACCCGTGTCGACCCTGAAGGTCGTCCGACGGTGTTCGACAAGCTGCCGCGTCCGAAAGAAGGGCGCTGGATCAACATCGGCCGTCTCGACATCAATACCACCGGTTTGCTGATGTTCACCACCGACGGTGAACTGGCCAACCGTTTGATGCACCCGTCCTACGAGATGGACCGCGAGTACGCCGTGCGTGTACGCGGTGAAGTCGATGACGAGATGATCGAGCGCCTGAAGGCTGGCGTTGTTCTTGAAGATGGCCCGGCCAAGTTCACCGACATCAAGCAGGCGCCAGGTGGCGAAGGTTTCAACCACTGGTACCACTGCGTGGTAATGGAAGGTCGTAACCGTGAAGTGCGTCGCCTGTGGGAATCCCAGGGCCTGGTGGTCAGCCGTCTGAAGCGCGTGCGTTTCGGCCCGGTGTTCCTCAACTCCGACCTGCCGATGGGTCGCTGGCGTGAAATGAGCCAGTACGAAGTCGACATTCTCAGCGCCGAAGTTGGCCTGACGCCGGTAGCCATGCCGCAACTCAACGCCAAGAGCAAGGACAAGCTCGACCGGATGCAGCGCAAGTCGTCGCGGCCGATGGCCAGGACCGAGCGCGTGCGCACCCTGCGTCCAGCGAGTGGCGGACCTGCTGCCCCGCGTGAAAACCGCGAGCCGCAGATTGAAGGCGAGCGTCCAGGCCGCAAGCCAGCCGCCCGTCAGGACGGCGAGCGCAGCGAGCGCGGTCCACGCACGCCGCGTCCGGCCAATGGCCGTAGCGAGCGTGGCGAAGGTCGTGGTACGCCGGTGGCCGATCGTCCGGTCGACACCAAGCGCCCGGCCAAGCCTGCGCCGAAGCGCCCGGGGATCAAGCTGGTCGACGGTGACACGCCATCGGGCAAGCGCCGTGGCGCACCAGCCGGTTCCGGCCAGCGTCCGGGCTTTGGTCGTCGCAAGCCGGAATAATCGGCTGAGCGCTTCATAAAAAACGCCAATCCTTCGGGTTGGCGTTTTTTTTTGCCTGGCTTTATGTCTGTGTTGTTCTTGAGGCCGCATTCGCGAGCAGGCTCGCTCCCACAGGAGATCGGGCTGTTTTCGCAAAATGCGTTCCCTTGTGGGAGCGAGCCTGCTCGCGAAAGCGCCAGTCGCCGCACCGGAATGTCCGAAGTGGAAAGCCAGAATTACGCATCGTAAAGAAAACATGACGAAATCCACAGGTTAGCCCCGTGAAATCGCCTCTTCTCGAATACTGTAAGAAAATTCTTACGCGTCATTACCTTACATCCTTCTCCCAGCGCTCTAGCCCGCTTGTTTCATCACTCCAGTCAGGGTGTCATGCGTGCCATGCCTGTCGTGCAGGTGCATAACAAAAAGGAGGCGCAATGAACGCCGTATTCCATCTCCATCTCTCTGCGAGGGGCGGTTTTCCTGCCTTTCCCGTCGATGATCCGCAAGGGTCTGACCCCTTTTTTGCAGCCGCCCGAGCCTCTCGGGGCGGACACAGGCAATCCCGGCCATAGACACGCTTGTCCAGCGGGTCTGGCAGCAGGGGGTTACAGGTGTACAATGCGCCGCGTTTTACCTGTGACCTCCTGCGCACCTGCGCAAACCTCAAGGCTATCCGCCTTGTTCACTCCGCCGCGTCACGAGCGTGTCGGGTTCGATTTCGTCGCAGATAAAAACAAACAGGTGACGCATGACCGTTGTAAATACGCTGAACTCCTGGTGCCTGCGCTGGGGTTTGATCGGTGCCGCTTAACGCCTTTCTTGAGCAGCAACGTCTACTGAACATCATCAAACCTTGCGTGAGACCCTTTTCATGAGTGGACAAAACCCGCAATCAGGCGAGCTGAAACGCGGCCTGAAAAATCGCCACATTCAATTGATCGCCCTCGGTGGCGCGATCGGTACCGGCTTGTTCCTCGGCTCGGCCGGGGTACTGAAATCCGCCGGTCCGTCGATGATCCTCGGCTATGCCATCTGCGGCTTCATCGCCTTCATGATCATGCGCCAACTGGGCGAAATGATCGTCGAAGATCCGGTGGCCGGTTCCTTCAGCCACTTCGCGCACAAGTACTGGGGCGGCTTTGCCGGCTTCCTGTCGGGCTGGAACTGCTGGATTCTGTACATTCTGGTGGGCATGTCCGAGCTGACGGCTGTCGGCAAGTACATCCACTACTGGGCCCCGGACATCCCGACCTGGGCTTCTGCAGCTGCCTTCTTCGTGCTGATCAACGCCATCAACCTGGCCAACGTCAAGGTGTTTGGCGAGGCCGAGTTCTGGTTCGCGATCATCAAGGTCGTGGCGATCGTCGGCATGATTGCCCTGGGCAGCTACCTGCTGGTAAGCGGCAATGGCGGCCCGCAGGCCGCGGTCAGCAACCTGTGGTCCCACGGTGGCTTCTTCCCGAACGGTGTCAGCGGACTGGTGATGGCCATGGCTTTCATCATGTTTTCCTTCGGTGGCCTGGAAATGCTCGGTTTCACCGCTGCCGAAGCCGACAAGCCGAAAACCGTGATCCCGAAAGCCATCAACCAGGTGATCTACCGGATCCTGATTTTCTACATCGGTGCGCTGGTGATCCTGCTGTCGTTGACGCCGTGGGACAGTTTGCTGACCACCCTGAACGCCTCTGGTGATTCCTATAGCGGCAGTCCGTTCGTGCAAGTGTTCTCGATGCTGGGCAGCAACACCGCCGCGCACATCCTCAACTTCGTGGTCCTGACCGCTGCGTTGTCGGTGTACAACAGCGGCACCTACTGCAACAGCCGCATGCTGCTGGGCATGGCCGAGCAGGGCGATGCGCCGAAAGCATTGGCGAAGATCGACAAGCGCGGCGTGCCGGTGCGTTCGATCCTGGCCTCGGCCGCCGTGACGCTGATCGCGGTGCTGCTGAACTACCTGATTCCGCAAAACGCGCTGGAACTGCTGATGTCGCTGGTCGTGGCCACCCTGGTGATCAACTGGGCGATGATCAGCTACTCGCACTTCAAGTTCCGCCAGCACATGAACAAGACCAAACAAACACCGCTGTTCAAGGCCCTGTGGTACCCGTACGGGAACTACATCTGCCTGGCGTTCGTGGTGTTCGTCCTTGGCGTGATGCTGTTGATTCCGGGGATCCAGACATCGGTGTATGCGATTCCAGTATGGCTGGTGTTCATGTGGGTCTGCTACGGCATCAAGAACAAGCGCAGTGCGCAGCGTGCACTGCAGGCCGCAGTGGAGTAACTCCGCGCAGAAACACATCCCCTTGTAGGAGCGAGCCTGCTCGCGATGGTGGTGGGTCAGCAAAGGTTATGTTGACTGATACGGCCTCATCGCGAGCAGGCTCGCTCCTACAGGGGTCGCATTCCTCCAATCGTTTCGCGGTATCCTGCACGCTCTGAATGCGGACGCTTTCCCATGCTGGTCATTTCCAACAACGTGCATCTGCCGGATGCCGAGATCGAGTTGACGGCCATTCGCGCCCAGGGCGCCGGTGGGCAGAACGTCAACAAAGTCTCCAGTGCCGTGCACCTGCGCTTCGACATTCCGGCGTCGTCCTTGCCCGAGTTCTACAAGGAGCGGCTACTGGCGCTGCGTGACAGCCGCATCACCAGCGACGGTGTGTTGATCATCAAGGCTCAGCAATACCGGACGCAGGAGCAGAATCGTGCGGATGCTATGGAGCGTTTGATCGAACTGATCCAGAGCGCCACCAAGGTCGAGAAAAAGCGTCGTCCGACCAAGCCGACCCTCGGCTCGAAGACTCGTCGGCTCGAATCCAAATCCAAGCGCGGCAACATCAAGGCCGGGCGCGGCAAGGTCGACTTCTAGCGGGCGTCCCGCGCTTCGCGTTGCTTTGGTGCCTGCCGGTACAGGTAAAGGCTCAGTATCAAGCCGCTCACCGCGGCGAAGGCAGCGAACAGGAAGATCGAAGCGAACCCGAACCCGGCCGCAATGGCGCCGGCGAGCGGCCCGGTGATCCCCAGCGACAAGTCGATGAACAGCGAATAGGCGCCGACGGCTGCGCCACGGCTGGAGGCCGGGACCAGGTTGACCGCTTCCACCCCCAGCGCCGGAAACACCAGCGAAAAGCCGAAGCCGCTCAACGCCGCACCCGCCAGTGCCCAGTGCGCATCCGGTGCCAGCCACAGCAACAACAACCCGAGGGTTTCCACTGACAGGCAGGCAATGGCCACGCGAAAGCCGCCGAGGCGGTTGATCAGGTTGCCGAACAGCAAGCGTGCACCGATAAAGCTGGCACCGAACAGGCTCAGGCACAGTACCGCGTTATCCCAGTGTTGCGTGGCGTAATACAGGGTGATGAAGGTGGCGATGGTGCCGAAACCAATGGAGCCCAGGGCCAGTCCGCAGCCGTGGAGGAAGACCCGCCCGAGCACGTGCATGAACGGCAGGCGTTCACCGGCAACGATCGGCGCGGCGGCTTTCGGCCAGGCCAGCAGCAGGCCGAGCACGGCCAGCAACACAATGCTCACGCCCATGCTCCACAAGCCCAGTCGATGGACGAGCAACACACCCAAAGGCGCGCCGACGGCCAATGCGCCATAGCTGGCGATACCGTTCCACGAGATGACCTTGGCCGTATTTGCCGCGCCGACCCGGCCAATGCCCCAGCCAATCGAGCCCGAGCCCACCAGGCTTTCCGCGCTGCCGAGCACCAGGCGGCCGATCAGCAGGCTGAACAGGCTCAAGGCCGGCAGGCTCTGGGTCCAGGCCGAGATCAACATGAACACACCACTCAGGCCGCATCCGGCCAGGCCATACATCACGGCCAGTTTGCTGCCCTTGTTGTCGATGATCTTCCCGGCATAGGGGCGGCTGAGCAGGGTGGCCAGGTATTGCACGCTGATCACCAGGCCCGCGATCACCGCGCCGAACCCCAGGTCGCTGTGGACGTAACCGGGCAATACGGCCAGGGGGATGCCGATGTTCAGGTAGCCGATGAAGGTGAAAAGGACGATGGAAACGACTTGCAGCGTGACCGCCAGGGGGCGCTGGTTTTCAGGCATGGGTAAAGGTCCACGGTAAAGCAGGATAGATAGGCTGCTTATGATAGCGGCGTGGACGCTCGCAGGTTGTGAAAAAGTAAAACTATTTGCCGGGCGCTGTCATTCAGGTTTGACGGGGGCGACCAGCTGCGTTGTGACCAGGGCGGCCAGCGCATTTTCCTGGGTGCCGAAGCGGGCGAGCAAGGCGGCTTGTTTCTCGGGAGAGAGGCGATTCCAGATCTCGATCATTTTCTCGGCGGTGCCGATCAGGACGCTGGCCTGCGCTTCGCTGAATTCATCGGTCATGGATAGAGTTCTCGTTTCAGGCAGTGTGGAAAGCGCATGTTAGCGCTTTCCACACGGTCTGTACGGCGGGTGTTTCAGTCTTCTCTGTCAGCCTGGCGGCGGTCAGTGGCTTCTTTCGGCTGGGGCTGTTGGGCTCCGGCTTGCTGCGTGGTCGTCTGCTCAGGTTCGTGCAGGCTTGGGAAGGGGAGATTAGGAATCTCGTGCATGGTCGCGCTCCTCGCTAAGTCTGTTGATAGATCTGGTAGATCCGCGCTTTAAAAAAAGCCTGGGCAGGATACCGCACTGAAAATGACAAACGGACTTTTATATCCATTTGTTTCGACGGATGGGGTTGTATAGACAAATCTATGTAGGAGCGAGCTTGCTCGCGATGGTGTGTCAGGCAATGTTGATGTCGACTGAAATACCATCGCGAGCAAGCTCGCTCCTACAGGGGGGCAGGGTTACTTGCAGACGCTGGCAATCGCCTCGGCCAGCAGATCCAGGCGTGTGGCATCAATCCCCGCCACGTTGGCCCGGCCCGAGCTGACCATGTACACGCTGTGGTTGTCCCGCAGGTTCTTCACTTGTTCCGGCGACAGGCCGGTGTAGGAGAACATCCCGCGTTGCACGCCAATGTGCGCAAAGCGCTCGCGCAAACCGTGAGGCTCCAGCGCCTCCACCAGACCGCTGCGCAGTTGGGCGATACGCAGGCGCATGCCTTCCACTTCGTCAGCCCAGAGGTTTTTCAGCTCCGGGTCGCCGAGGATGGTCGCGACCACGGCCGCACCGTGATCCGGCGGTGTCGACCACAGGTTGCGGGCGATGTTGGCCAGCTGGCTGCGGATGTCGGTGAGCTTGTCGGCGGTTTTCGCGCAGACAATCAGCGCGCCGGTGCGGTCGCGGTACAGGCCGAAGTTCTTCGAGCAGGAACTGGTGATCAGCAGCTCCGGCAACTCGGCGGCGAACAGCCGGGTCGACCAGGCATCCTGTTCCAGGCCATCGCCGAATCCTTGATACGCGAAGTCGATCAGTGGCAGCAGTTCGCGCTTGCGTACTACTTCCAGCACCCGCTGCCAGTCATCCTGGGACAGGTCGAAACCGGTCGGGTTATGGCAGCAGGCGTGCAGCAACACCACGTCACCCTTGGGCGCTTCATTGAGCGCCGCCAGCATGCCGTCGACGTCGAGACGGTTGTCACTGCCCACGTACGGGTAGTGGCTGACCTTGACCTTGGCTGTCGCAAAAATCGTTTCGTGGATCGGCCAGGTCGGGTTGCTCAACCACACGCCACGGCCCGGCAGGCATTGGGCGATGAAGTCAGCGCTCAGGCGCAGCGCACCCGTGCCACCCGGTGTCTGGGTGGCGCCGGCGCGTTGTGCGTTGATCAGCTTCGAGTCGGCACCCAGCACCAGCTCATTGATGGCCTTGCCGAACGCGGGCTCGCCGTGGCCACCGATGTAGGTCTTGGTGGACTGGCGATCCACCAGGCGCTGCTCGGCAAGCTTCACCGACTCGAGAATCGGCGTCAGGCCCTGGGCGTCTTTGTAGACACCCACGCCCAAATCGAACTTGCGCGGGTTCGGGTCCTGCGCGTAGGCCTCCATCAGGCCGAGGATCGGGTCGCCAGGCACTCGACCGATGGCGTCGAAGTGCATTACTTGCGCCCCTCAGCGTCCTTCGCCACTTCGTCAGTGCGCGCGGCCATGATGAAGTCGTTGCGGTGCAGGCCCTTGATCGAGTGGCTCCACCAGGTCACGGTGACTTTGCCCCACTCGGTCAGCAGGCCTGGGTGGTGGCCTTCGGCCTCGGAGATTTCACCAACGGCGTTGGTAAAGGCCAGTGCATGATTGAAGTTCTTGAACAGGAAGACTTTTTCCAGTTGCATGATGCCGTCGCGTACTTCGATGTTCCAGTCCGGGATCTGCTTGATCAGGATCGGCAGTTCTTCATCGCTGACTTGTGGGGCGTCGGCGCGGCAGGCTTCGCAATGGGCTTGAGTTAATGCGGTCATGATGTGTTCCTGAAATCGAATGTTGGGAAATCGGCCCTCAGTGCTACCACGCTAATCCAAAGCGATGGTTTCTGACAGGCTCACTTGATTCTAAAAGCGGCGGATCACGCGGCTTTTGGTTTTGGCGGAAACTTCGGTGCGTGCAGACCCATCTGCATCGCTTGCTTGACCATGCCCATGATGTCTTCGTGAGCGAGGTCGAACAGACGCTTGAGATTTGGCAACGCGAAGTACAGTGGTTGCAAGATGTCGATGCGGTAAGGCGTGCGCATGCATTCCAGCGGATCGAACGCCTGATGCTCAGGCTCGTCCGACAGGCAATACACGGTCTCTTTCGGTGAAGACAGAATGCCGCCGCCGTAGATGCGTTGGCCTTGCGGGGTGTCGACCAGGCCGAATTCGATGGTCATCCAGTACAGGCGCGCCAGGTACACGCGCTCTTCCTTGGAAGCCTTGAGGCCGAGTTTGCCATAGGTGTGGGTGAATTCGGCGAACCACGGGTTGGTCAGCAGCGGGCAGTGACCGAAGATCTCGTGGAAAATGTCCGGCTCTTGCAGGTAATCCAGTTCTTCGCGGGTACGAATAAAGGTCGCCACCGGGAACTGCTTGCTGGCCAGCAATTCGAAAAAGGTCTGGAAGGGAATCAGTGCCGGAACCCGGGCAACCTGCCAGCCGGTGGTTTCACCGAGGACCTTGTTGATTTCACCGAGTTGAGGAATGCGGTCGTGGGGCAGACCGAGTTTTTCGATACCGTCCAGGTACTCCTGGCACGCACGCCCTTCGATCACCTTCAGTTGACGAGTGATCAGCGTGTTCCACACCGCGTGTTCTTCGGCGGGGTAGTCGATAAAACCTTGCGCATCGGGCTCGCGAGCCACGTATTGCGTCTGCTTCATGCTGCTCTCCTGCTAAGGGATTTCGTTCTTGTTATGTACTGCTATGGACTTAGAAATACTCCATGAATTGCACCGTTGCAGCAGGTGCCCGGCGTCGTGCGTAGGAAAAATCCTCAATAATCGTAAAGTTTTCGTTACGTATTGGCCGTCTGTGCATAAATGTTGAGATTGGCGGGTGGGAAAAGCCCTCCACCTGTCACATAATCTTGACGACTATCTGCGCGCCTCAGCAGAAATTATCACTGCGCACCTTACTCACCGTTTTTTCAGGCCTTTCATATGCGTATCAAAGTCCATTGCCAGAACCGCATCGGCATCCTGCGCGACATTCTCAATCTGCTGGTGGAGTACGGGATCAACGTGGCCCGCGGTGAGGTGGGTGGTGAGCATGGCAACGCCATCTACCTGCATTGCCCGAACCTGATCAACATTCAGTTCCAGGCCTTGCGTCCGAAATTCGAAGCGATTGCCGGGGTTTTCGGCGTCAAGCGTGTAGGGCTGATGCCCAGCGAGCGTCGGCACATGGAACTCAATGCATTGCTCGGTGCGCTGGAGTTTCCGGTGCTGTCGATCGACATGGGCGGCTCCATCGTCGCGGCCAACCGTGCGGCGGCGCAGTTGCTCGGGGTGCGGGTCGACGAGGTGCCGGGGATTCCCCTGTCGCGGTACGCCGAGGATTTCGATTTGCCGGAACTGGTGCGCGCCAACAAGTCGCGGATCAATGGGCTGCGGGTCAAGGTCAAGGGTGATGTGTTCCTGGCCGACATTGCGCCGCTGCAATCGGAGCATGACGACAGTGAAGCCATGGCCGGCGCGGTGCTGACGCTGCATCGCGCCGACCGGGTGGGCGAGCGCATCTACAACGTGCGCAAGCAGGAATTGCGCGGCTTCGACAGCATCTTCCAAAGTTCGAAAGTCATGGCCGCCGTGGTGCGCGAAGCCCGGCGCATGGCGCCACTCGATGCACCGCTGTTGATCGAAGGCGAAACCGGCACCGGCAAAGAATTGTTGGCGCGGGCCTGCCATCTGGCCAGTCCTCGTGGGCAGTCGCCATTGATGGCGCTCAATTGCGCCGGTTTGCCGGAGTCCATGGCCGAGACGGAATTGTTCGGTTACGGCCCGGGTGCCTTTGAAGGGGCGCGAGCCGAGGGCAAGCTCGGGCTGCTGGAACTGACGGCGGGCGGTACGCTGTTTCTCGATGGCGTCGGGGAAATGAGCCCGCGCTTGCAGGTGAAACTGCTGCGTTTCCTGCAGGACGGTTGCTTCCGTCGGGTAGGCAGCGATGAAGAGGTCTACCTCGACGTACGAGTGATCTGCGCGACCCAGGTCGACCTTTCCGAGCTGTGCGCTCGCGGTGAGTTCCGCCAGGATCTCTATCACCGCTTGAATGTGTTGTCGCTGCACATCCCGCCGCTGCGCGAATGCCTCGACGGCTTGACGCCGCTGGTGGAGCACTTCCTCGATCAGGCCAGTCGGCAGATCGGCTGCCCGCTGCCCAAACTGGTCCCGGCGGCCATGGAGCGGCTCAGTCACTACCATTGGCCGGGTAACGTGCGGCAGCTGGAGAACGTACTGTTCCAGGCGGTTTCCTTGTGCGATGGCGGCACGGTCAAGGCCGAGCACATTCGCCTGCCGGATTATGGTGTGCGTCAGCCCCTTGGTGATTTTTCGCTGGAGGGCGGGCTGGACGAGATCGTCGGGCGTTTCGAGAAGGCGGTGCTGGAGCGGCTGTATTCGGAGCATCCAAGCAGTCGGCAACTGGGCAAGCGGCTCGGGGTTTCGCACACCACCATTGCCAACAAGTTGCGTGAGTATGAGGTGGGCAAGGACAACAGCATTTAAGATCAAAAGATCGCAGCCTGCGGCAGCTCCTACACCGACCGAGTACACCCGCGACATTGCGGCGTACGCATAAACCGTAGGAGCTGCCGCAGGCTGCGATCTTTTGATCCGTTGCCGCGAAGCGGCATGACACCGCCGGTTTTTCGTCTCTGACACAATCCCCCATTCCCCCGTACATCCCCTCAAGTCCTTTGTTTGCCGGGCCTGGCGCCGCCAAAAACAAGTTGGTCTGCAAATTGCTTATGGCTCAGCAGTACAGCAGTGGACGGCAAACGTCCGGCAGGCAGAGGAAAGAGTGTGGACAAGTACCTTTATGTGGCAATGACCGGCGCCAGCCAGAATGCACTGGCGCAAAAGGCTCATGCCAACAACCTCGCGAACATCTCCACCAACGGCTTCCAGAAAGACCTGGAACAGGCCCGTTCGATGCCGGTGTTCGGTGACAGCTTTCCGGCGCGTGCGTTTGCCATGACCGAACGCCCGGCCACCGATTTCTCCCCTGGCTCGCTGGTGGAAACCGGCCGCGACCTCGACGTTGCCGTGCAAGGCAGCGGCTGGATTGCCGTACAGACTCCCGATGGCGCTGAAAGCTACGTGCGCACCGGCAGCCTGAACGTTGACGCCCTTGGCGTGCTGCGCGCCGGCAACGGCATGCCGGTCATGGGCAATGGCGGGCCGATTGCCGTGCCGCCGGAGCAGCAGATCGAAGTCGGCGAGGACGGCACCATCAGCATCCGTGCGATGGGCGAAGGTCCCCGGGTGATGGCTGAAGTCGACCGCATCAAGCTGGTCAATCCGGACCTCAAGAACATGACCAAAGGCCTGGATGGTTCGATCCACACCAAGGACGGCAAGCCGGCGCAGGCCGATGCCGGCGTCAAGCTGGTGTCCGGGTTCCTCGAGTCGAGCAACGTCAATGCCGTGGAAGAGATGACCTCGGTACTGGCCTTGTCCAAGCAGTTCGAGCTGCACATCAAGATGATGAACACCGCCAAAGACGATGACCAGGCCATGGCTCGGGTCTTGCAGATCAGCTAATTACCAGAACGTCGCGCCGTAAAACAGGCGCACGAGGAGAATCGAATGCTTCCGGCTCTATGGGTTGCCAAGACAGGCCTGTCCGCCCAGGACACCAACCTGACCACCATTTCCAACAACCTGGCCAACGTGTCGACCACGGGTTTCAAACGTGACCGCGCCGAGTTCCAGGACCTGCTCTACCAGATCAAGCGTCAGCCAGGCGCCCAGTCGACCCAGGACAGCGAACTGCCGACGGGTCTGCAACTGGGTACCGGTGTGCGCATCGTCGGCACCCAGAAAAACTTCACCGCCGGCAGCCTGCAAACCACCGAACAGCCACTGGACATGGCCATCGACGGTCGCGGTTTCTTCCAGATCCTGCAACCGGACGGCACCACGTCCTACACCCGTGACGGTACGTTCCACCTGGACTCCAATGGCCAGATCGTCAACGCCAGCGGTTTTGCCCTGGAGCCGGCGATTGTCATTCCAAACGACGCGCAAACCTTCACGGTCGGTCGCGACGGCACTGTGTCCATCACCGTTGCCGGCAACCCGGCTGCCCAGGTGATCGGAAACCTGCAAACTGCCGACTTCATCAACCCGGCCGGCCTGCAGGCAGTGGGCAACAACCTGTTCCTGGAAACCGCCGCCAGTGGCGCGCCGCAAGTCGGTACACCGGGCCTGAACGGTTTCGGCACCACGCTGCAGAACACCCTGGAAACGTCCAACGTCAGCACCGTTGAGGAGATGGTCAACATGATCACCACCCAACGCGCCTACGAGATGAACTCCAAGGTGATCTCCACCGCCGACCAGATGCTCTCGTTCGTAACGCAGAATCTGTAATCAAGTCTATGGGGTGGCCATGAGGCTGCCTGCAACACCGTGAGGTAGGGTCATGCATCGCTATGTATCTGTTCTGGCACTGAGTGGGATCACCGCGCTCGCAGGTTGCGTGCCTGCGACGCCCAAGCCCAATGACCCGTACTACGCTCCGGTGTTGCCGCGCACGCCCTTGCCGGCGGCGGCGAACAACGGCTCGATCTATCAGGCCGGTTTCGAACAGAACCTCTACAGCGACCGCAAGGCGTTCCGGATCGGTGACATCATCACCATCACCCTGAACGAAAGGACCCAGGCCAGCAAAAACGCCAACTCGCAAATTGGCAAGAACAGCAAGGCCAGCATCGGCCTGACCTCGCTGTTCGGCTCCACCCCCAACACCAACAATCCGTTCGGCAGTGGTGACCTGAGCCTGGACGCCAGCTATGAAGGCGACCGCGCGACCAAGGGCGACAGCAAGGCGGCGCAGGGCAACACCCTGACCGGCTCGATCACGGTGACCGTCGCCGATGTGTTGCCCAACGGCATCATCGCGGTACGCGGCGAGAAGTGGATGACCCTTAACACCGGCGATGAGCTGGTACGGATTGCCGGTCTGGTGCGTGCCGATGACATCTCCACCGACAACACTGTGTCGTCGACCCGTGTCGCCGATGCGCGCATCACCTACTCGGGCACCGGTTCGTTTGCCGATGCGAGTCAGCCAGGCTGGTTCGACCGTTTTTTCCTCAGCCCGCTGTTCCCTTTCTAGGTGGTCAGTTTGAATCTTAAACACCTGATGGTGGCCGCCCTGATGCTGTCCGCTGCCTTCAATGCTCATGCCGAGCGCCTGAAGGACATCGCCAGCATTTCCGGCGTGCGTTCCAACCAATTGATCGGTTACGGCCTGGTGGTCGGGCTTAACGGCACCGGCGACCAGACGACGCAAACCCCGTTCACCCTGCAGACCTTCAACAACATGCTCTCGCAGTTCGGCATCAAGGTGCCGCCGGGTTCGGGCAACGTGCAGTTGAAGAACGTCGCGGCGGTGTCGATCAGTGCCGATTTGCCGGCGTTCGCCAAGCCGGGTCAGCAGGTCGACATCACCGTTTCGTCCATCGGTAACTCCAAGAGCCTGCGCGGTGGCACCTTGCTGCTGACACCGCTCAAGGGTATTGACGGCAACGTCTATGCGGTGGCCCAGGGCAACCTGGTGGTGGGTGGTTTCGATGCGGAAGGGCGAGACGGCTCGAAGATCACCGTCAACGTTCCGTCGGCCGGTCGGATCCCCGGTGGCGCCTCGGTGGAGCGCGCGGTGCCGAGCGGTTTCAACCAGGGCAACAGCCTGACGTTGAACCTCAACCGTTCCGACTTCACCACCGCCAAGCGCGTCGTCGACAAGATCAACGACATGCTCGGCCCTGGCGTGGCCCAGGCCATCGACGGCGGTTCGATTCGCGTCACCGCGCCGCTCGATCCGAGCCAGCGCGTCGACTACCTGTCGATCCTGGAAAATCTCGAAATCGATCCGGGCCAGGCGGTGGCGAAAGTCATCATCAACTCCCGTACCGGCACCATCGTGATCGGCCAGAACGTCAAGGTATCCCCGGCCGCCGTCACCCACGGCAGCCTGACCGTGACCATCACCGAAGACCCGATCGTCAGCCAGCCCGGTCCGCTGTCCAATGGCACGACGGCGGTGGTGCCGCGTTCGAAAGTCAACGCCCAGCAGGAAGCCAAGCCGATGTTCAAGTTCGGCCCGGGCACCACCCTCGACGAGATCGTGCGGGCGGTGAATCAGGTCGGCGCGGCACCGGGTGACCTGATGGCGATCCTCGAAGCACTGAAGCAGGCCGGCGCCTTGCAAGCCGACCTGATCGTGATCTGAGGACGGCCATCGTGGATATGCGCAAGAGCGGTCTGGTCAGCAGCAGCGATTCGGGCTCCTATTCGGACCTCAATCGCCTGAATCAGCTCAAGGTCGGCGACAAGAACAGCGATGGCAACATGCGCAAGGTGGCGCAGGAGTTCGAATCGCTGTTCCTCGGTGAGATGCTCAAGTCGATGCGCTCGGCCACTGAAGCATTGGGCCAGGACAACCCGATGAACACCCCGGCGGCCAAGCAGTACCAGGAAATGTACGACCAGCAACTGGCGGTTTCCATGTCCCGCGAGGGTGGTGGTATTGGTCTGGCTGACGTGCTGATGCGCCAGATGTCGAAGAACAAGCCATTGGCGCCGGGGGAGGCGGCGGCTGCGTCGCTGGCCAAGCAAGAGGCTGCCAAGGCGGCTGTGCAAACACCGGTGGCGGCAGGCACGGTCGCGCTCAATGGTCCGCTGTCGCGGGTCAATGGCCAGCGTCCGTTGTGGGCTTCACGTTCAGTCCATACGCCGCAAGAGGTGGGTGATGGAGCTCATCGCAATGACATGGCGCTGATCAATCAGCGACGCCTGGCATTGCCGCCAAAGCTGGCTGATCGGTTGTTGGCCGGGCTGGTGCCTTCGGTGACGACCACGGCTATGACGACCAACAAAACTCAATTGCCAGAGCGCACAACGACTACCGGTTCGGGACCGTTGTACAACGGCGACTGGCTGGCGAACGCACAGCAATCCTCCGCGGGCGGCATGCAGATTTACGGTCGCGCCATGGCGCAGATTCCTCTGGCACCACCGAAGAAAGCCTTCAGTTCCGCCGACCAGTTCGTCAACACCATGTTGCCGATGGCCAAGGAAGCGGCGGCCCGGATCGGTGTCGATCCACGTTACCTGGTGGCCCAGGCGGCCCTGGAAACCGGTTGGGGCAAGTCGGTCATGCGCCAGCAGGATGGCAGCAGCAGCCACAACCTGTTCGGCATCAAGACCGGCAACAGGTGGCAGGGCAATTCGGCGCGGGCGATCACCAGCGAATTCAGAAACGGGCAGATGGTCAAGGAGACGGCCGAGTTCCGCTCCTACGACTCCTACAAGGACAGTTTCCATGACCTTGTGACTTTGCTGCAGACCAATAATCGCTATCAAGATGTCGTGAAGTCGGCCGATAACCCAGAACAGTTTGTACGCGAGTTGCAGAAGGCCGGTTACGCAACCGACCCGGACTACGCAAGCAAGATTTCGCAGATAGCCAGGCAGATGACGAGTTACCAGAACTACGCTGCGGCGGGCGTTTCCACCACGCCTTTATAGGCACAAGGTATAAGGTCTGAATCATGAGTTTGCTCAATATCGGGATGTCGGGGCTGAGTGCTGGCCATAACTCGTTGGTGACGACCGGCAACAACATTGCCAACGTCGACACCGCCGGGTACTCGCGCCAGCAGTCTGTGCAGAGCACCAAAGGCTCGATTCAGTACGGCAACGTGTTCATCGGCACCGGCACGACGCTGGCCGATGTGCGTCGCGTGTATAACTCCTATCTCGATTCGCAGTTGCGTACCGCCACCTCGCTCGACAGCGAAGCTACGTCGTACAACGCCCAGGCCACTCCGCTGGACGCCACGCTTTCCGATTCCAACACCGGGCTGACCGGTGTGCTGCAAAAATTCTTCACGTCGATGCAAGGCGTTTCGACCTCGGCCACCGACGACACGTCCCGCCAGTCGGTGCTGACCGGCGCCCAGGCCCTGTCCGCTCGCTTCAATTCGATTGCCAAGCAGTTGAACGATCAGAACACCAACCTGAACGGCAGCCTGGGCGACATGGCGGATCAGGTGAACAAGTTGTCCACCACGATTGCCACGCTCAACCAGAAGATTTCCGAGCTCTCCACCGGCACCAACCAGCCAAACGACCTGCTGGACTCGCGCAACGAAGCCGTGCGCCAACTGTCCGAACTGGTCGGTACCCAAGTGGTCGAGCGTGGCAACAGCTACGACGTCTACATCGGCAGCGGTCAGCCACTGGTGGTCGGCAACACCACCAATACGCTGCAAACCGTGCCGAGCCAGGGCGATCCATCGCGCATGGCGCTGCAGCTCAACCGTGGCTCCAGCACCATCGACGTGACCTCGGTGGTCAGCGGCGGTGAGATCGGTGGTCTGCTGACTTACCGCAAGGAAGTGCTCGACCCTTCGCTCAATGAGCTGGGGCGCGTGGCGTTGGTGGTGGCCGACCAGATCAACAGCCAGCAGGCGCAAGGCATCGACAAGAACGGTGATTTCGGCGCGGCGATCTTCAACAACATCAACAGTGCCGCACTGGTCAGCCAGCGCAGCATTGCGGCGGCGGGCAACAGTGCCGGCTCCGGCAACCTGGATGTCACCATCAAGGATACCGGCAAGCTGACCACCAGCGACTATCAGGTGGCGTTCACCAGCGCCACCAACTACACCGTCAAGCGCTCGGACGGCACCGACATGGGCGCGTTCAGCACCACGACGACGCCCGCTCCGGTGATCGATGGCTTCAGCCTGAACCTCAACGGCGGTGCGCTGAGCGCCGGCGATTCGTTCAAGGTGACACCGACCCGTGGCGCGGCGGCGAGTATCCAGACCGTGCTCACCGACCCGAAAAAAATCGCGGCCGCAGCACCCTTGACCGGCGTGACCAGTGCCAACAACATCGGCACCTACACCCAGCCGACGCTGACCAGCACCCTCGACATCTACAACCCGGCGGCCCAGGCAGAAATGCAGACCGCGCTCAAGAACTCGACGCCGGTCAAGCTGGTGTTCGGTGCGGCCAGCGGCGGTAGCCAGAGCTACAACATGGTCGACGCCAAGGGCAACTCGATCGGCACCGGCACCATCGTTCCCGGCCAGAGCAACACCCTGAACCTGAAAGTGGGCATGGTCGATGCCAGCGGTGCGCCGGTCATGGACACCAGCGTCACCCCGGCCGTGCAAAAGACCTTCACCGTGCAGACCACGGTCGGCGCCACGCCCGCCAGCGGCGAAAGCTTCACCATCAACCTGACCGGCGCGGCGTCTTCGGACAACCGCAACGCTCAGGCGCTGGTCGGACTGCAAACCAGACAGACTGTAGACACCGGCACGGCGAGCAAGGGCATCAGCCTGACCGATGCCTACAACAAGCTGGTGACCAACGTCGGCGCCAAGGCTGCCCAGGGCAAGTCCGACAGCGAGGCCACCACGGCGATCCTGGATAACGCCAAAGGGGCGCGGGATTCGAACTCCGGGGTCGACCTGGATGAAGAAACCGGCAACCTGGTCAAGTACCAGCAGTACTACACCGCGTCTTCGCAGATCATCAAGGCTGCGCAGGAAATTTTCACCACGCTGATCAACAGCCTTTAAGGAGTCGTAATTCATGCGCATTTCCACCGCCCAGTATTACGAAATCACCGCTGCCAACTACCAGCGCAACTTCAACAAGGCCATCGCCACCAGCAACGAAATCAGCAGCCAGATCCGCGTAAACACTGCCGCCGATGATCCGATCGGTGCCGGTCGTTTGCTGCAACTGGGTCAGCAGAGCGCGATGCTTGGTCAGTACGGCACCAACATCAACACCACCAAGAGTGCGTTGAGCCTGCAGGAAACGACGCTCGACTCCATCGGTACCGCTTTGCAGCGCGCCAAGGAACTGGCCCTCGCCGCCAGCAATGGCATTGCCACCGACGCGGACCGCAAGGCCTATGCGTCGGAGCTGGGCCAGATCCAGCAACAAGTGCTGGGCCTGATGAACGCCAGGGATGCCAACGGCAACTACGTGTTCTCCGGTTCGAAAACCGACACCGCGCCTTACTCGCAGAACTCGGACGGCACCTACAGCTATAACGGTGACCAGACCACTATCGACCTTGGCATTGGCGATGGCATGACGGTCGGGACCAACACCACTGGCTGGGATGCGTTCCAGCAGACCATCAATACCAGTCGCACTCAGACCACCATGACCGCTCCGGCGGTGGATGACGGTCGCGTGGTGCTGTCCAACGGCACGGTCGGCACCAGTTCCACCTACAACGCGAAATTCACTGGCGGCCAGCCGTACACCGTCAGTTTCCTCAGCAGCACCCAGTTGAAGATCACCGACTCGCTGGGCAACGACGTGACCGCCGAAGCCAGTCAGAACGGCCTGATCAGTAACTCCAATGGCGCCAACCAGACGGTCAGTTTCCGTGGCGTCGACCTGAAGTTGAACATCAACCTCAAAACCGGTGATACCAACCCGGATGCGGTGATCGCCGGTCACAGCTTCAACCTGTCTTCCACGTCGGACACCTTCAACACCTCGCGCAGCGCCGGTAACGCGTCGACCGCGGTCGTCACCGGCTCCAGCGTGAGCAACCCGACGGATTACACCAACGCCTTCCCGTCGGGCGGGGCGATCCTCAAGTTCACCAGCGCCACCGATTTCGACCTGTATGCCGCGCCGATCACTGCCGACAGCAAGCCGGTGTCGTCGGGCACCGTGGCGGGCGGCAACGCCACTGCGGCGGGCGTAACGTTCGCCCTGGGCGGCGGCACCCCGGCGTCCGGCGACCAGTTCGTGATTCAGTCCAACAACCATCAGACCCAGAACGTGCTCGACACCCTGGGCCAGATGATTACCGCGCTGAACACGCCGATCGACGGCGACCCGGTGGCCAAGCAGAAGTTACTGGGGGCCATGGAGTCGGGAATGGGCAACATCGACAGTGCGGCCAACCAGATCGGCTCAGCCATCACCACGATCGGTGCCCGCGGTCAGGCACTGGATAACCAGGCCGCGACCAACGAGAGCCTGACCCTGGCGAACAGCGCCAGCCAGAAGTCGATTCGCGATTCGGACCCGGCCGAAGTCATGACTCGCCTGACCTTGCAGCAGACCATGTTGCAGGCGGCGCAGCTGGCGTTCAGCAAGATTTCCCAGCTGGGCCTGTTCAACAAGATCTGACGGTGGTCGGGCGCGCAGGTGCCCGATAGCCTTGCCCCTTCAGTATTTATCGTCTTTTTTGCGGTAACAAAGGGCTCGCTTTTCAGGGCGGGCTCGCGCCGCCTGTGAGCCCGCCGTGAATTCACTTCCGCTTGTCAGCCTGGTCATTCCCGCCTTCAATCCACGCTTTTTCGGTCGAGCCTTGCACACGGCTGTGAACCAGAGCTACGGCAATCTGGAGATCATCGTTTGCGATGACAGTCGCGGTCACGAGATCGAAGACTTCGTGGCTTCGCTGGTCGAGCAGGGCGCGACCGTGCGCTATGTGCGTAACCCGCGCACCCTGGGGCTGGTGGGTAACCTGCAGGCCTGCCTGGAGCAGGCGCAGGGCGAGTACATCAAGTTTCTGTGTGATGACGACCAGCTGTTCTCGGCCTGCATCGAGCGTCAGGCCCAGGTGCTGATCGACTGCGCTGACGTCAATCTGGTCGTGGCCCAGCGCCTACTCTGGGACGCCGACGATATGCCACTGCCGTCGCGCCTGGAAAACACTCCGT
Organism: Pseudomonas sp. GL-R-19; assembly: GCF_019956375.1. Taxonomy (NCBI): domain Bacteria; kingdom Pseudomonadati; phylum Pseudomonadota; class Gammaproteobacteria; order Pseudomonadales; family Pseudomonadaceae; genus Pseudomonas; species Pseudomonas sp. GL-R-19. Next base: position 51,054 of record NZ_JAHBDJ010000036.1, read on the forward strand.
TGTCCCCGGTGGGCGGAGTGTTCAAGGGCGAGGACCTGCTGGCGATCTTCGAAAACTTCCCGGTCAACATCCTCGGCGGCTTCAGCAACGCGATGTTCCGGCGGGCTGACGTGCTCGAACTGTTCCCGGCACTGACGCAGCCCGGCCATTGCTTCGTCGCGACCCTCGATTTTGCCTTGTACGTCTGCCTGATGCGGCGCGGCAATCTGGCGGTGTCCAATCATGTGCTCGGCGTCGAGCGCCTGTACCCCGAGCGGCTGAGCGGCCAGCAGTCGATGAAGGACGCGGCCGAAACCGAGCGGCAGTGGCTGTCGCAGATGCTCAAGGCCCGTGGCGGCGAATCTGCGCCGGCCCAGGGTTGGGTGCGCTATGTGCCTCTGAGCAAAGTGGACGAGTCACCGCGGGTTTGGGAAGAGTTGCCGCTGAGCAGGACCCTGGGCACCAAGCAGACCACCCAGGACTGGCATGTCGGCATCGCCAGTGTCAGTTTCGCGCAACTGTATGCCCAGTGGCTGGCGTGCCGCACGCTCACCGACGGTCAGCGCGAGTTGCTGGCGGATACATTGGAGGCATGGCCAACCCGGCCCAAAATCGTTCCGGTCATCATCGACGAGCAAGGCAGCCGTTCGGCGCTGGAGCTCACCCTGCAATCGCTGGCGGATCAGGATTACGCCCCTGAATTGACGCTGGTGCTGTCGGCATCGTGCACAGAGGCTGTGCTGGATGAACGTGTGTTCCGCTTGCCATTGCAGGACGACTGGCAGCAGCAGATCAACGCCCTGTTGCCGCAACTGGAAGGCATTGGCTGGTTCTATCTGTTGCGCGCCGGTGATCGTCTGGTGGCGCCGGCCTTGCTGGTCATGGCTGAACGCATTGCGTTGTCGCGCACGCTGACTTGCCTGTACAGCGACGAAGGTGGCTTGCATCAGGGTGAGTCGGCCGAACCTGCATTCAAGCCAGACTTCAACCTGGACCTGATGCGCAGTTATCCCTACGTGGGGCGAGCGCTGGCGTTCGAGCGCGAGCAATTCCTGGCGTTGGGCGGGTTCGATTCGGTGTACGGCGAACTGGCGCCTCACGATGTGTTGTGGCGAATGGTCGAGAGCGGCGGTACGCACGTGGTCGGGCACATTTCAGAGGTGCTGCTGGAGTCGGCGTTCGACCTGGCCAAATGGCTGTCGCTGCCGCAAGTGATGGACACCAATCCGCGGTTGCTCGAGGCGCACTTGCAGCGCCTGGGTGTCGCCCACGACATTCGCCAGGGCAGCTCGGCGCTGCTCAATCGAGTCGACTATCAGCATGCTGATCGGCCACTGGTGTCGATCGTAATCGTCAGCAAGGACCAGACCCTGGCATTGCAACGTTGTGTCGAGAGTCTGCTGGAGAAAACGGCCTACGGCGAATACGAGTTACTGTTGGTGGACAACGGCAGCGAGGGCGCCGAGGCGCTCGACTGGTTCGCCGGCATGGCGCAATTGGGCAGCGAGCGGATCCGGGTGCTGCGCTGCAAGTTGCAGGGAAATGCGGCGGCGGTGCGCAATTTCGCCGCGCAGCAGGCCGCTGGCGACTACGTCCTGATGCTCAATCCCTATACGGTGATCACCCAGGGCGAATGGCTGGGCGAGCTGCTCAATCATGCGCAACGTCCGGAAGTCGGCGTGGTCGGGGCCAAACTGTTCAACCCGGATGGCCGCGTGCTGCATGCCGGCCTGATACTCGGATTGCAAGGGCCGGCCGGCGTGCCGTTCCATGGTGAGTCGCTGCAGGCGGCGGGGTACATGTACCGCTTGCAGGTCGCACACAATTTCAGTGCCGTCGGCGGCGATTGCCTGATGGTGCGCAAGTCTGTCTTTGATGCAGTCGGTGGCCTGGATGAGCAGGGCCTGGCGCAGTCCCTCAATGAGGTGGATCTGTGTTTGCGCGTCGGCCAGGAAGGTTATCTGGTGGTCTGGACGCCTCACGCGCAACTGGCGTTGGGTGCGCAGCCGGCGATGCTCGCGCAAGAAGGTGACCAGGCTCGAAGCGAGCAGGAGCAGGAAGTTTTCTATAAGCGCTGGCTGCCGATCGTGGCCCGTGATCCGGCCTACAACGCTAACCTGGCGCTGCAGGGTTTGGGCGGGGCGAGCTTCAGTCTCGAGCCCGGCCTGCGATCCGGTTGGAGCCCGTTTTCCAGGGCGCAGCTGCCGAAGATTCTCGCGTTGCCGGTCAACGCATCTGCCATCGGCCACTACCGGGTCACTCAGCCGCTGATCGAACTGGAAGCCGCCGGCAGGGCGCACGGGCGCATTCATTACAACCTGCCGACCATCATCGAAGTCGAGCGTCATTCGCCTGACGTGATCATCCTGCAGGGGCGCTATTCCGAAGGTCCGATCAACGAAATCCCGAGCCTGCAAAAATACTCCAGCGCGCGCCGCATCTATGAGCTGGATGACTTCGTGATCAACGTCCCGCACCGCAATGCGCATATCCGCAATATGCCGGGCAAGGATGAAATGGAAAAACTGGTGCGGCGCGCCATCGGCATGTGCGATCGCGTGGTGGTCTCCACCGAGCCGCTGGGTAATGCGCTGTCGGAAATGCATCACGACATTCGCGTGGTGCCCAACATGTTGGCCTCGCACTTGTGGACTGATCTGCGCAGCCAGCGCCGCACCTCGAAAAAGCCTCGGGTGGGTTGGGGCGGCGGCACCAGCCACCACGGTGACCTGGCGGTGATCGCCGATGTGGTCCGCGAGCTGGCCAATGAAGTCGACTGGGTGTTCTTCGGTATGTGCCCGGACGAATTGCGCCCGTACATGCATGAGTTTCACGGGGTGATCGGGCTGGATGTCTACCCGGCCAAACTGGCCAGCCTGAACCTGGATCTGGCATTGGCGCCGTTGGAGTTCCACATCTTCAACGACTGCAAGAGCAACCTGCGCCTGCTGGAGTATGGCGCTTGCGGTTACCCGGTGATCTGCACCGAAACCCAAGCCTATCGCGGCTACCTGCCGTGCACCCGGATCAAGACCAACTCCACGGATGAATGGCTGCAAGCGATCCGCATGCACCTGGCCGATCCGGACGCCAGCTATCGCATGGGCGATGAGTTGCGCGAGATCGTGCTGCGTGACTACGTGCTGCGCGGCGACAACCTGCGCTACTGGGAAAATGGCTGGCTGGCGGACTGATCCTTCAGGCTGTTCTGCGCAAAGGCAGGCGACGTCAAGTCGCCTGCCTTTTTTTTGCTTGGACCGGTTTAGGCATGTCCATCCTGTGGGAGCTGGCCCGCCAGCGAAGGTCGCCAACGATAACGCGGAAAGCCTGAATAAACGCAGTCCCCTGTAGGAGCTGGCTTGCCAGCGATGGTCGCGAACGATAACGCGGGTAACATGGATAAACGCAGCGCACTCGACTCCATCGCCAGCAAGCCGGCTCCTACAGCCTGGACTGCCCCCAAAATGTTGGACGGTCTACTGCCACATGCCCACGGATTGAGTCCTGTACTCCACAGGGCTCAGTCCACCGAGCTTTGATTTGATCCGGTCATGATTGTAGTAACTGATGTACTCGTCCAGCCCTACATTCAGCTCTTCCAGATTTTCGAAGCGTTTGAGGTAGAAAAACTCGGACTTCAGGGTGCCAAAGAAGCTCTCCATCGCCGCATTGTCGAGGCAGTTTCCCTTACGTGACATGCTCTGCTTTATGCCGCGTTGCTTCAGTGCATGCTGATAGCGAGGTTGCTGATACTGCCAGCCCTGGTCGGAGTGAAGCAGCAGATGAATCGGTCCTCGCAGGCGCTCGAAGGCCTTTTCCAGCATTCCGGTCACCAAGGCAAAGCACGGTCGCGGGGCCGTTTCATAGGCGATGATCTCACCGTTGTACAAATCCATTACCGGCGACAGATAGAGCTTCTTTGATCCGACCTTGAACTCGGTGACGTCAGTTACCCACTTCTGATTGGGCCGTTGCG
>NZ_JAHBDJ010000037.1:0-51783 GCF_019956375.1 Pseudomonas sp. GL-R-19
CGATAGCGGAGTGTCAGTCAGCATAGTATCGACTGATCCACCGCTATCGCGAGCAGGCTCGCTCCCACAGGTTTTTCGGTGTCCCACAACTCAGGTGACTTACATCCGCGCCAACGCCTGCGCCAAATCCGCCCGCAAATCCTCCACATCCTCAACCCCCACCGACAACCGCACCAACCCGTCGCCGATCCCCAGCTCTGCGCGGGTATCGGGCGGGATGGTGGCGTGGGTCATGATCGCCGGGTGTTCGATCAGGCTTTCCACGCCGCCCAGGCTCTCGGCCAGGGCGAAGATCTGCACGCTCTCGAGGAAGCGTTTGGTGCCGGCCAGGTCGCTGTTGAGGTCGAGGGCAATCATCCCGCCGAAACCGCGCATTTGCCGTTGGGCCAGTTTGTGCTGCGGGTGCGACGGCAGGCCCGGGTAGTAGACCCGCGAGACTTGCGGTTGGCGCTCCAGCCACTGCGCCAGCTCCAGTGCGTTGCTGCAATGCCGCTCCATGCGCAGGGCCAGGGTTTTCACCCCGCGCAGGGTGAGGAAGGCGTCGAACGGGCCGGCGATGGCGCCGACGGCGTTTTGCAGGAAGCCCAGACGCTCGGCCAGTTCGGCGTTCTGCCCGACCACGGCGATGCCGCCGATCACGTCGGAGTGGCCGTTGAGGTATTTGGTGGTCGAGTGCAGCACGATGTCGAAACCCAGTTCCAGCGGGCGCTGGATCCACGGGCTGGCAAAGGTGTTGTCGGCCACGCAGATGATGCCGCGCGCGCGGCAGGTGCGGGCGATGGCGGCCAGGTCCGTGAGGCGCAGCAGCGGATTGCTCGGGGTCTCGACCATGACCATCCGGGTGTCGTCCTGCAGGGATGCCTCGAACGCCGCCAGGTCGGTCAGGTCAACGAAGCTGAAGCGGTGCCCGGCGCTGCGCTGGCGTACCTTGTCGAACAGGCGGAAGGTGCCGCCGTACAGATCGTTACCCGAGACGATGTGCGAGCCGGCGTCGAGCAGCTCCAGCACCGTGGAAATGCTCGCCAGCCCCGAGGCGAAGGCAAAGGCCCGGGTGCCGCCTTCGAGGTCGGCCACGCAACGCTCCAGCGCCCAGCGCGTCGGGTTGTGCGAACGCCCGTAGTCCAGGCCCTTGTGCACCCCGGGGCTCTGTTGCAGGTAGGTGGAGTTGGCGTAGATCGGCGGCATCAGCGCCCCGGTCGAAGGGTCCGGCGCTTGCCCGGCGTGGATCACCCGGGTGGCGAAGCCCTGTGGCGGGGCGTTTTTGTCCTGTTGACTCATGGCAGGGATCTCCGCAGGTGATTGAGCATGTCGGTTCGGGTAATCAGGCCGTGAAATCCCGAGGCGTCCTGGATGATTGCCACCAGCCCACGGCCCAGCTCTGCCTCCAGTTCCGCCAGAGAGGCGTCGGGGGACAGGGTTTGCAGCTTGTCGGTCATGGCGCTGGATACGGCCTTGCGGAAATGTGCAACGTCTTCGTGCACGCCCAGCAGGATGTCGGACTCGTCGATCACGCCGACCAGTTGCTTGCCGTTCACCAGCACCGGCAGTTGCGAGACATCCGCCAGGCGCATGCGCTGAAACGCCGTCAGTAGCGTGTCATCCGGGCCGACGCTGATCACCCGGCCGTCCTCGAAGCGCCGCGCGATCAGGTCGCGCAGGTTGCCGTAGTGCTTGCGTTGCAACAGGCCCTGATCGTTCATCCACTGGTCGTTGTAGACCTTCGACAAATAACGCGTACCGGTGTCGCAGACGAAGCTGACCACCCGTTTCGGCTGGGTCTGTTCGCGGCAGTAACGCAGGGCGGCGGCCAGCAAGGTGCCGGTCGACGAGCCGCCGAGAATGCCTTCGACGCGTAGCAACTGGCGGGCATGGTCGAAGCTTTCTTCGTCGCTGATCGAATAGGCGTGGCGCACGCTGGACAGGTCGGCAATCGACGGAATGAAGTCTTCGCCGATGCCTTCCACCGCCCAGGAACCGGGGGTGGGGAGGGTGCCATTGCGGCTGTATTCGGCCATCACTGAGCCGACCGGGTCGGCCAGAACCATTTCCAGGTCCGGCTGCACGCGTTTGAAGAATCGGGTCAGGCCGGTGAGGGTGCCGGCCGAGCCGACACCGACGACGATGGCGTCCACATCGTGCTGGGTCTGCGCCCAGATCTCCGGCGCGGTGCTGCATTCGTGAGCCAGCGGGTTGGCCGGGTTGTTGAACTGGTCGGCGAAGAACGCATCGGGAATATCCGCGGCCAGCCGCGCGGCGACGTCCTGGTAATACTCGGGATGACCCTTGCCGACATCGGAGCGGGTGATGTGTACCTCGGCGCCCATGGCCTTGAGGTGCAGGACCTTCTCGGTGGACATCTTGTCCGGTACCACCAGCACCACTCGGTAGCCCTTGGCGCGGCCGACCAGGGCCAGGCCCAGCCCGGTGTTGCCGGCGGTGGCTTCGACGATGGTGCCGCCGGGGCGCAGGCGACCATCGCGTTCGGCGACATCGATCATCGCCAGACCGATGCGGTCCTTGATCGAACCGCCGGGGTTCTGGGATTCGAGTTTGAGAAACAGCGTGCACGGGCCGGTATCGAAACGGCTGACGCGCACCAGCGGGGTATTGCCAATCAGTTCGAGCACGGCAGGACGGGAATTGTCGGGCATGTCATCACTCCTTGCGTAAATCCGCACTGGATGGACAGCAATCCGCGCCGGGTCTTCGCGTCGGTCGCGGGCAATGCATCGCTTGGACCATAGGCCGGGATTGGGTCGGCCGCAACCTTGCACAGCCAACCGGTCGCCTCGACGCTTTTTCCTCGTCAGCGACCACAAAAAACATAATTTCGCTATTTTCCGGCTCCGAACAGAATGCGGCCAACACCCTGACACCGATAGCCGCAGCAGAAGAACAACAGTGATCAGAATCGAGGCGGCAGCCATGACCGACCTGAATCAAACCACCTTTCAGAAGTGCACAGCCATGACAGTTGACAAGACCGAAATTGATACGCTTGTAGTTGGCGCCGGCCAGGCCGGCGTGGCCATGAGTGAACACCTGAGCAAGCTCGGCGTGCCTCACCTCGTGCTGGAGCGCAATCGTATCGCCGAAGCCTGGCGCACCGGCCGCTGGGATTCGCTGGTGGCCAACGGTCCGGCCTGGCACGACCGTTTTCCGGGTCTGGAATTCGACGGTCTGGACCCGGATGCCTTCGCCGGAAAAGAGCAGGTGGCCGAGTACTTCGAAGCCTACGCCCGCAAGTTCAATGCGCCGATCCGCACCGGCGTGGACGTGAAGAAAGTCGAACGCAATACCGACCGTCCTGGTTTCACCGTTGAAACCTCTGATGGCGTAATCGAGGCCCGGCATGTGGTGGTCGCCACCGGCCCGTTCCAGCGTCCGGCCATTCCGCCCATTGCTCCACAAATCGACGGCATCACCCAGATTCACTCCGCCCAATACTTCAACCCGCAGCAACTGGCCGAAGGCGCGGTGCTGGTGGTGGGCGCCGGTTCTTCGGGGGTGCAGATCGCCGATGAACTGCAACGCTGCGGCAAACAGGTCTACCTGTCGGTGGGCGCCCACGACCGTCCGCCGCGTGCCTATCGCAACCGTGATTTCTGCTGGTGGCTGGGGGTGCTCGGCGAGTGGGATGCCGAAGCCATGCAACCGGGCAAGGAACACGTGACCATCGCCGTGAGCGGTGCCCGTGGCGGCCACACCGTGGACTTCCGCCGCCTGGCTCACCAGGGAATGAACCTGGTCGGCCTGACCCAGTCGTTCAACGACGCTGTGGTGAGTTTCGAAGACAACCTCGCCGACAACATCCGGCGTGGCGATGAAAACTACCTGGCGCTGCTCGACAAGGCCGACGCCTACATCGAACGCAACGGCCTCGACCTGCCGCTGGAACCCGAAGCCCGAACCATGCTGGCGGACCCGGATTGCGTGACGAATCCAATCCTGGAGCTGGACCTGCTCCAGGCCGGCGTCACTACGATCATCTGGGCCACCGGTTACTCCACCGATTACAGCTGGCTGAAGGTCGATGCCTTCAAGGAAAACGGCAAACCCCGGCATCAGCGCGGCGTGTCGGCCGAGCCGGGGGTGTATTTCGTCGGGTTGCCGTGGCAGTCCCGTCGTGGCTCCGCCTTCATCTGGGGCGTTTGGCACGACGCCAAGCACATCGCCGATCACATCGTTAAACAGCACACCTATCTCAACTATCGGGATGCGACCCAGCGTCAAGCCGACGCCGCCCGTGCACCTCTTCAGAAAGCCAGCCTCATGGGAGTTCGTTAATGCCTACTCATACCCGCATCCGCATGTTCAACACCAAGGACACCTACCCGAACCAGACGCTGGACAACGATCTGTGCCAGGCCGTGCGCGCCGGCAACACCGTGTATGTGCGTGGTCAGGTCGGCACCGATTTCAACGGTCAACTGGTGGGCCTCGGTGATCCGCGCGCCCAGGCCGAGCAGGCCATGCGCAACGTCAAGCAACTGCTGGAGGAGGCGGGCAGCGACCTGAGCCATATCGTCAAGACCACCACCTACCTGATCGACCCGCGCTACCGCGAACCGGTGTACCAGGAAGTCGGCAAGTGGCTCAAGGGCGTGTTCCCGATTTCCACTGGCCTGGTGGTCAGCGCCCTCGGCCAGCCGCAGTGGCTGATGGAAATCGATGTGATCGCTGTCATCCCTGAATAAGGAATTGGCCATGACTTTTTCCATCGTGGGTCGCTGCGCCGAGACCGGCCAGCTGGGCATTGCCATCAGTTCTTCGAGCATTGCCGTTGGCGCGCGCTGCCCCTGGCTGCGGGCCGGTGTCGGCGCGGTGTCGAGCCAGAACATCACGCTGCCGGCCCTCGGCCCGCAGATCCTCGATGAACTGGCGGGCGGCTCGGCACCGCCCCAGGCGCTAGACCACTCATTGACCCGCAATGGCTACAGCCAATACCGCCAGGTGGCGGTGGTCGATGCCCACGGGCGCACGGCGGTGTTCAGCGGCAACCATGCACTGGGCATCAACAACGCTGTGGCCGGTGAGCAATGTGTGGCGGCCGGCAACCTGCTGGCCAACAGTGGGGTGATCGAGGCGATGGTCGCGGCGTTCGAAAACAGCGAAGGCTGCCTCGCCACCCGGCTGATGAAGGCCTTGCAGGCCGGGCAGGATGCCGGTGGCGAAGCCGGCGCGGTGCACTCGGCGGCGTTGTCGGTGGTCGGTGACCTGACCTGGCCGATTGTCGACCTGCGGGTGGATTGGGCCGATGAAAACCCGATCGGCGAGCTGGGCAAACTGTGGACGGCCTACGAGCCGCAATTGCAGGACTACCTGACCCGCGCCCTCAATCCGACCCTGGCCCCCGCGTATGGAGTGCCCGGCGATGAGTGAGTTGCGCAGCCGTGCCATGCTCGCGCGATTGATCGGGTTTGCCACGGTCAGCCGCGATTCGAACCTTGCGCTGATCGAGTTCGTGCGCGACTACCTGCACGAACTGGGCGTGGATTGCGAACTGATCTACAACGCCGAGCGGACCAAGGCCAATCTGCTGGCCACGGTCGGCCCGCGTGTGGCCGGCGGCATCGTGCTGTCCGGTCACACCGACGTGGTGCCGGTGGACGGCCAGGCCTGGACGGTCGAGCCGTTCTGCCTGAGCGAAGCGGACGGCAAGCTTTACGGCCGCGGCACGGCTGACATGAAAGGCTATCTGGCTTCGGTGCTGGCCGCCTTGCCGATGTTTCTCGCCAGCCCTTTGAAGTGCCCGGTGCACCTGGCGTTTTCCTATGACGAAGAGGTCGGTTGCCTCGGCGTGCGCGGGTTGCTGGAAGTGTTGCCCCAACGCATCCCGGCACCGGCGTTGTGTCTGATCGGCGAGCCGACCGAGCTCAAGCCGGTGCTCGGCCACAAGGGCAAACTGGCGATGCGCTGTCATGTGCGCGGCGCCGCCTGTCATTCGGCCTACGCACCGTATGGGGTCAATGCCATCGAGCAGGCCGCGCGCCTGATCGGTCGGCTGGGCGACATCGGCGCCACTCTGGCCCGGCCGCCATTGCACGACAAACGCTTCGATCCGGCGTTCACGACTGTGCAGGTCGGAGTGATCCAGGGCGGTACGGCGCTGAACATCGTGCCAGCGGACTGCCGTTTCGATTTCGAGATCCGCGCCTTGCCGGACTTCGCCCCGCAAGTGGTCGTCGATGAGCTGCAAGACTACGCCGAGCAGACGTTGCTGCCGGCCATGCAGGCCGTGGACACCGATACCGGCATCCGCTTTGAAAAAATCTCGGCCTATCCGGGCCTTGCGACACCCACCGACAGCGCGGCGGCCCGGCTGATTGCCCGGCTATGCGGCAATGACGAGTTCAGCACCGTGGCCTTTGGCACCGAAGGCGGGCTGTTCGATCAGGCCGGCATTCCTTCGGTGGTCTGCGGTCCCGGCAGCATGGACCAGGGACACAAGCCCGATGAATTTGTCAGCGTCGAACAGATGGCAGCCTGCGACCGCCTGATGGATCGCCTGGCGGCGTACTTGAGTGAATCCGAACACCCATGACAACAAAGGGTCGACAAGGCCCGAGGAAGCGATCCATGTCCAGATCCTTGCGTTGCAGTGTTCCGTTTACCCTGGCGGTGTTGAGTGCCAGTGTGTCGGCGGCCCCCCAGGACCTCACCGTGATCTCCTTCGGTGGTGCTACCAAACAGGCTCAGGATAAAGCCTATTTCCAGCCCTTTAATGCCAGCGGCGCGGGCAACATCATCGCCGGTGAGTACAACGGCGAGCTGTCGAAGATCAAGGCCATGGTCTCCGCCGGCCACACTAGTTGGGATGTGGTGGAAGTCGAAAGCCCCGAGCTGTTGCGCGGCTGCGAGGAGGGCCTGTTCGAGAAGCTCGATGCGGGACGCTTCGGTGATTCGGCGAACTTCGTGCCCGGTGCACTGACCGAATGCGGGGTGGCCACATACGTCTGGTCGATGGTCATGGCCTACGACCAGAGCAAGCAGGCCAAGGCGCCGCAATCCTGGGCGGACTTCTGGAATGTCGCCGACTTCCCGGGCAAGCGCGGCCTGCGCAAGAGCGCCAAGTACACCCTGGAAATCGCCTTGCTGGCCGACGGCGTCAAGGCGGACGACGTGTACAAGGTCTTGAACACCCCGCAAGGCGTGACGCGGGCCTTTGCCAAACTCGACCAGATCAAGCCGAACATCCAGTGGTGGGAGGCGGGCGCCCAACCGGCGCAATGGCTGGTGGCCGGCGACGTGGTGATGAGCGCCGCCTACAACGGGCGGATTGCCTCGGCGCAAAAGGAAGGCATGAAACTGAGCATCGTCTGGCCGCAGAGCCTGTACGACCCGGAATACTGGGCGGTGGTCAAAGGCACGCCGAACAAGGCGCTGGCGGAAAACTTCATCGCGTTTGCCAGCCAGCCGCAGACGCAAAAAGTCTTCTCGGAAACCATCCCCTACGGGCCGGTGCATCGCCAGACCCTGCCATTGCTGCCCGAGGACGTGCAGGAGCAATTGCCGACCGCCGCGGCCAACCTGGCCGGCGCGCGGGCCGTGGACGCGGAGTTCTGGGTCGACCATGGCGAAGAGCTTGAACAGCGCTTCAATGCCTGGGCTGCGCGCTGATACAGGCACCGCATAACCTCTGTAGGAGCGAGCCTGCTCGCGATGAGGCCATCAGCTTCAACATCTTAGTTGACTGATCCACCGCCATCGCGAGCAGGCTCGCTCCTACAGAAAAGCTGGGTGCAATACCTCGGGCGTACCGGGTTGAAATGATTGTGTAATTCGGGATGGTCGTTTGTCGGGCGTATGGTTATGCTCGGCGAGTTTGCCAATCGCCAAATAAAAACAACCACAGTGAAACCATGAGCCAATCCGACACGCGTGCGACTGTTCTAGCGCTGTATCCAGAAGACTCCCGCGAGGCGGCGGCGTTGCTCAAGCAGGCAGTGCCGCTGATGGTTCGTCACAACATTGCGCCCAACCCGGTGCACTACGCGCTCTGGTACACCTACAGCAAAGGCCAGGAGCCGGAACTCAATCGGCACCTGGACCGGGTGGTCAACGACTTCGACTATTTCCCGCCGGAGTCGGCCGCCAAACTGTTTCGCGAGTACATCATCCGCGATGAACTGGCGGACGCCCGTTCCGGGCAACAGGAAGCGATCAACCTGGTCGACGATATGGAGCGCGATGTTTCGCGCAGCGTGAAGGGCAATCGGAATTTCCAGGCCAACCTCGACCAATACCTGCAAATGCTTGAAGAGCCCGCCAGCGAGCACTTGCCGAGCATCCTGATCCAGCTGCAGCAAAGCACCCAACTGATGCAGAGTCAGCAGGAACACTTCCTCTCCCGGTTGCAATCGGCGCAACACGAGATCAAAAGCCTGCGGGACAAACTGGAGCGCGCCCAACTGGCCGCGACCCTCGATGGCCTGACCGAATTGCTCAACCGCACCACCTTCAACCGCAAGCTCGAGCAGGCGATGAACAACGCAGTGACCGGTGTGGCACTGGTGATGCTGGACATCGACCACTTTAAACACTTCAACGACCAGTACGGCCATCCCTTGGGCGACCGCGTGCTTCAGCATGTCGCCCGGGTGTTGCGAGACTCGCTGCCGGCCGAGGCCATTGCCGCGCGTTACGGTGGTGAAGAGTTCTGTGTCGTGCTCAAGAATTGCCCGGATCTGGCCGCCGCCGGTGCCTTTGCCGAGCGCCTGCGCCTGAAAATCCAGGCGCTGCGGGTCAAGGCCCGGGGCACCGACACGGTGCTGGACACCATCACCGCGTCGTTCGGCGTGGCTCATGTTCAACCCGGTGACACGCCGGAAACCCTGCTGACCCGTGCCGACGATGCGCTGTACCAGGCCAAGCGCAACGGGCGTAATCAGGTACGTCAGTAGCCTGACGTAGCGGTGGGTGCGACTTGGCCGAGAGTGAATGCACCTTGCGCATCTGACAACGTTCCCAGGCCGGTTCGCTGAACCGGCAACTGACCCCATTCAAGGATTGAGTCAGTTGCCGTCGCTACCCGATCAGTGGAACGGGAAGATGTAGTTCATCCAGGCGGCCATGCGCAGAAGGATCTTGCGCATCATCGCGATGTGATGGAAATGCTGGCTGTACAACGCCGCCTGGCCATAGGCCCCGCCGGGCATCTGGTCGGCGTACTGGGCATAGTCGGGATCGGTGATTTCAATGACCACCGGGACCCGGCCGGCCGGTGGTGAACCGGTGAAGCCGAGCAGCGTGCCCGAAGGTTGGACCTGGCCTTCGGCGATGACCGAAATCACGGTTTTGACCTTGCCTTCGAAAACCTTCCCGGGAATGCCATCAAAGGCGACTTCGGCCTCGTCGCCCTCGCTCAGGCGCAACAGGCTGTTCTGGCGCATCCACGCCGCGAAGTAATGCCCTTCGGCGGGAATGAAGACCATCGAGGGGCGCAGCGGCAACTTGGTCGCCATCATGCCCGGACGCAACGAAACATGGGTGACGAAGCCTTTGCTCGGTGCGCGGACGGTGGTGTTGTCGAGTTCGTACTGCACGTTGTCCAGTTGTGCCTTCAGGTCATCACTGCGCGCGACCACAATGTCCAGTTCCCGTTGGGTGCCGAAATTACGCTTGATCAGCTCGGTGATCCGGGCGCGATCGGCCTGGGCGGCAATCAGTTGTGCCTTGAGGGATTTCATCCGGTATTCGAACGGCGTTGGATCGATGCGAAACAGCACATCGCCTTTTTCCAGGGGCTGGTTGGCCTGCACCGGCACGTCGATCACCTGGCCACTGACCACGGGTATCACCGGAACCGATACGAAATAGGAACGCGCCACCTCGGAATAGGGGTGGTTGTAGTTCATCGTGAAAATCAGTGCGCCGATGATCACGATCCCGCCCAGTACGGCTGTGGGCACCGTCCATTTGTTCAGGGGAATGCGGAAGATCTTGAAGATGGCAACGCAGAGTGCGGCATACGTCAGAATGAGTAAAAGATCCATGGCTCAGATGCCCTCGCCGAGATTGTCCGTTGGCAGCCTGCCCGGTGCAGTGCCGGTTACCGCCTCGAGGCGTTCGATCCGCGCTTGCAGTTCGGCGACTTGTTGTTCGAGGTGAACCACATGGCTTTTTGCTGAATGTCCGTCACTGAAACCCCAACCCCGGTCCTCTCGATAGGCCATCGCCCAGATCCACAGGAACGGCCACAGCGCATGCAGGGTGAACAGGCTGACCCAGCCGGTGGCATGGATCGCATCCTGGTGAGGGTGGTTGCGGTGGACGGCAATTTCATAGGGGATGTCGTGGAGCAGGATGACCCCGTAGAACAAGATGAGCCCGACAAAGATCAGCAGGCCCAGCGCGAAGTAATCAAGCATGAATCACTCCTCTTGAAACAGGTGACGTGTGCGCAAGAGTGTAGCCGTTCAATCTACACTTGACGGGAACGCGGATGCCCAGCTTGAGCAACCGGCGGCTGGCCGAAGCGTTGACCGATATCGTGCAGGCACCCCCGGGCGAGGTGAAATCATGCAAACCACTGGTCAATTCGAAAGGGCGCCGGTACTTGACCCTGTCGAGCGCATTACCGAGGTGATCTTCGGCCTGCTGATGGCCATGACGTTCACCGGTACCATCAGCGTGTCTACGGCAGATCAGGCAGCCGAACGCACGATGATGATTGCCGCACTCGGTTGCAATCTCGCCTGGGGACTGGCCGATGCGGTCATGTACCTGTTGCGCGCACTGGTCGAGCGCACGCGCAGGATCAAGCTGTACCTCGCGCTGCGCAATGGCACGGACGCCGCGGTCGGCCAGGCGCTCGTTGCGCAAGTGTTGCCGGTGCAATTCGCGGCGGTGGCCGGCAGCGAGGGCCTGGAGTTGTTGCGCCGTCGGCTGCTCGAGCAGCCCCCCTTGCCGACCAGGGCGGGCCTGGACTGGAACGACTTCAAGGGTGCGCTCGGTGTTTTCCTGTTGGTCGTGTGCTCGACATTTCCGCTGGTGGTGCCGTTCATACTGCTCGATCAGACGGCACTCGCCATCCGCCTGTCCAACCTGGTGGGCCTCGTGGTGCTGTTCATCGCCGGCTGGATGCTCGCCAGATACGCTGGCGCCACGCAATGGCAGGGTGGGGTGATCTTGGCCGCCACGGGGGGCGTGCTGATCCTGGCAATCATTGCGCTCGGTGGCTGACAGCTGGTCATAATTCAACACACTGAAGACTCATTCTCATTTACTATTGCCCTTCCATTTACGTCGGGCAGCCTGGTATGGATGTTCTTGCCGCAATCCATCTTTATTTATCCCAGTGGGTGATCGAGCCGGTCACCCGGCAGTTCCTGGGCATTTTCGACTTCAACGGCAGACTCGGTCTATCCTTTCTCTGCATGTCTTACGGCGTCGCTTATTGCCTGTTCCGCCGGCGCAAATCCCGGGGCTTGACCGACGCGCGCTCGTTCGGCCAGTTCATCGGCGGCCGCCGGGTTTACCTGCACCGCTCGGCGCTGCTCGACTACCGCTATTACTTCGTACTCGCCATCCTCAAGGTTGCCCTGGTGTTGCCCATCGTCGGCCTGGTCGATCCGTATGTCTTGCGTTCAGCGGACTACATCGCGTTCTTCAGCCACCTGTGGGGCGCGCGCACGCAAGTGGAGGAACACCTGGCACTGACCCTGCTTTATGGGCTGGGCGTATTCCTGGTCAAGGATTTCAGCCATTACTGGGGCCATCGCGCTTTTCATTCGCGGTATCTGTGGGCCTTCCACAAAGTCCATCATTCGGCGCCCGTGCTGGTGCCGGCGACGGCCAGCCGCGTGCACTTTCTGGAAGAAGTCGTCGAAAAGCTCACGGACATCATCTGCGTCGGCGCCTTTGCCGGTGTCTTCTGGTACGCCTGCGGCGGGGAGATCAGCCGCTATACGCTGTTTGGCGTGACCTACATGGTGTTCATCTTCAATAGCCTGGCGGCCAACCTGCGCCACAGCCATGTCTGGTTTTCCTTCGGGCCGCTGCTTGAGCGGGTGCTGAGCAGCCCGGCGCAACACCAGATTCATCACAGCGATGCGCCGCGACACTTCAACAAGAACTTCGGCATCAATTTGTCATTGTGGGACTGGATGTTCGGCACGCTGTACGTCACCCGGTCCACACCCGAGGCCATTCAATACGGCACCGGGGAACAGGATCACGAGCGTTACCTGACGCTGCACGGTTTGATCGTCACGCCGTTTGTGGACATCACGCGCAAACTCCTCTCTGGGAAACGCGCGAAAGCACGGCCTGAAAGCGGATCTGATCCGTATTTTTCAGCGCAATCTGCCTCTGTAACGGATACAGCCACCAGCCCACAATAAATCTCCGGTACGGCAGCGCACGACGCCCCTGTACCGCCAATTCATAGTGTGGGAGGCCCCATGGCCAAGATGTCGATTTTTCTCGGCGGTTTTCTGCTGTTGACCATCCTGATCGGTATGCTTGCGACGATTCCGCCGACGTGATTACACCCGCTGTCGGTCGTCGACGGCCAGGCGCAGTTCGCGGTAGGCCGTGACCAGTTGCTCGAGACTGAACCCACGATTTCTGCCGCTGGGGTTGGGCAGGACCCAGACTGAGGCATTGCCGAAGGTTTTGGTTTGCAGGCCCCAGGCAATGTCGCGCTGATTGGACAACGCGGCATACGCCGCCTTGCCCAGAAACGCCACGAAACGCGGCGCATGGCGTGCGATTTTCTGTTCGAAGGCCGCTGCCGCGGCGGTGAACTCGTACAGGGACAACTGATCCGCGCTGGCCGTCGGCCGTTCCACCACCGCGGTCAATCCGCATCGATAGCTCAAGATCGTCCGATCGTCTTCCGGTCGCACAAGCTCTGGGGTAAACCCGGCGAGGTGCAGCGTGCGCCAGAAACGATTGCCGCGCCCGGCAAAATGATGCCCCTGGGCGGCGGCCGTCATGCCGGGGTTGATGCCGCAGAAGATCACGGCCAACCGTCCGGCGAGGATATCTTCGAGCTTTTCACTCACCGCAGATCACTCTGATCGCCTGGCGTGCCAGCGCCGTCAGTTCGGCTCGGGATTTACCGGCCCGGGCACGGATCGAAATGCTGTGCAGCAGAGACGAGGCGAGCACGGCCAGGGCCGCCGGGTCTGCATCGCCTTTCAACTCGCCAGCATTTTTCGCCGCTTGCAGGCGAACTTCCAGATCGGCATCCAGCCGGCTCAACCGGTCGGACAGCACCTCGCGAATTTCCGGGTCTTCGACGGCTTCGGTGGTTGCCGTGCCGATGGCGAAGCAACCGCGGGGCTGGCCGTCGCCCGAGAAGTAAATCGATAACTGCCCCTCGTAGAAACGCTGCAAGGCCTCGGCCAACGGCAGCTCCAGGTCCGCCAGCGCCTCGTGCATGGACGCCGCGGCAAACTCCCAATATTGCTCCAGCGCTTTGATATAGAGCGCGTGCTTGTCGCCGAATGCCGCATAGAGGCTGGGGCGATTCATGCCGGCGGCGGTGGCGATGCTATCGAGCGACGCGCCGGAATAGCCGGTGTTCCAGAACACACCGAGTGCCTGTTGCAATGCTGTCTGCGGGTCGTAGGCGCGAGGGCGGCCGCGGACTTTACCCTCTGTCGATTTATTTTGTGCCATGTCGTACAAAATCCTTGTAGGAGGGTGGGTCGAGGGATATTCTTACACCGTCGCACAAAATTAAGGAATCAGAAATTCCTTGTTCCAGGGTTTGTTGTAGCCGAGCGCGAACTGAGTGTTGCGGCGACGAAACCGACGCGCCGGGAGTGATCCTCCCGGCCGCGCACGGGCTTGCTTCCTTACGACATTTATTGACCTGCGGGCCGCTGGCGATGCTTGCCGACGTCGGCCCGATTACCCGGCTAAAGGCGCACTCGATCATGACCAAAGCGTTCGATCTCCCGGCTTCGCAGACCTTCGAGCACCCAGGCCCAAACCCGGCTGACTCGCGTATCAACAAACCACTGAAACAGCGGTTGCGCCCCTGGCTGATGGTGGGTGTTCCCATCCTCTTCGCAGCGTTGGGCTATGCCCACTACGTGTCGGGGCAGGCTTTTGTCTCGACCGACAACGCTTACGCCCGAGTGGCGAAGGCATCGATCAATGCGCGGATCTCCGGGCAAGTGGTAGAGATTGCCGTCGAAGACAATCAGCAGGTCCACAAGGGCCAGGTGCTGTTCCGGATCGACCCGAAACCGTTCCAGATCGCCGTCGACCGCGCGCAAGCACAACTGGGCGTGGCGCGCCTGCGTATCGATGGGCTCAAGGCCAGCTATCGCCAGCAACAGGCGGAACTGCAATCGGCGAAAGCGTCGGCTGACTTCGACCAAAAGGATTTTGCCCGCAAGAAAGCCCTGGTCGCCTCCGAGTTCGTGTCGAAATCAATTTACGAACGGGCCGACACCGACGTGAAGGTGGCGCGGCAACGGATCGCGTCCATCGAACAACAGATCGCCAGTACCGTGGTCGCCTTGAACGGCAATCCGGACATCGATGCCGATAGTCACCCGACTGTTCGCGAGGCCAGGGCGCAGCTCGACGAGGCGCAGTTGTACCTCTCGTACACCACGGTGTATGCGCCGCAGGATGGCATCGTGGCCAAGGTCGACGACCTGCAGGTGGGCAACTACGTGAATAACGGCGCGCCGGCCTTTGCCTTGCTGTCCGGTCACGAGATCTGGATCGAGGCCAACTTCCGCGAGACCGATGTGACCCACATGCGCCCGGGCCAGGAAGCCACCATCCGCATCGATACCTACCCGGATCGGGTGTTCAAGGCCCACGTCACCAGCATGAGCCCGGGGGCCGGCTCGGATTTCGCGCTGCTGCCGCCGGAAAATGCGACCGGCAACTGGGTCAAGGTCACGCAGCGGGTGCCGGTACGGCTTGAGCTCGACGAAATGGACCCGGCGCTGCCGCTGTTCTCCGGGACCAGCGCCACGGTGCGGATCGACACCCGCTTTCGCAGCCCCTGGTGGCATCCGCTCAAGGCGTTATTGACCGCAGGTAACTACTGATGAACGCCCAATCGGTGGTAAGCCCCGGTGGGGAGGGCGCGCGCTCGCTCAGGTTCGCCGCCTTGCTGGCGACCTACATGCAGTCGGCGAACCTGCCGCTGCCGAACGCGGCACTCAGGTTGATTCAGGGCAGCCTGTCGATGAGCGACGATCAGGCTGGGTGGATATTCACCTCGTACCTGGCCGCGAGTGCGATCAGCATGCCGCTCGCGCAGTGGCTGGCCGGGCGCTTTGGCTTGAAGCTCGTGTATCAGGCGGCACTGGCCGTGTTTGTCCTTGGCTTGTTGCTCGCCACGGTGGCGACGACGCCGCTGGAGTTCGTGGGGGCGCGCATCATTCAAGGCATCGCCAGTGGCGTGCTGGCGCCGCTGTCGATGGCGATTGCCGTGGAAACCTTGCCGCTGGACAAGCGGGCTACGTTTGGCGCGAGGTGGACGGCCATTGTGCTGTTCGGCATCGTCAGCGGCCCGAGCATTGGCGGCTGGATCGCCGAACATTTTGGCTGGCGGCCGATGTTCTACCTCAGCGTGCCACTGTCGGCGTTTATCTTCCTGGTGGCGGCGCTGTTGCTGACCGAGAAGAAGGCCGAGAAACCTCCGGCGTTCGATTTCTTCGGTTTTGGCACCTTCACCCTCGGCCTGATCAGCCTGCAAATGCTGCTCGACCGGGGGGAGCGCCTGGACTGGTTCGCTTCGCCCGAGATCTGGCTCGAAGCCGTGGCGGCTGCGTTGGGGGCCTACCTGTTCGTGGTGCATGTGCTGACCTCAAAGGTGCATTTCCTCAACAAGCGCCTGCTCAAGGACTGCAACTTCGTGTTGTCGACGGTGATCTTTTTCGTCCTCGGTTTCGTGCTGTTGTCGACCATGGCCCTGACGTCGCCGATGCTGGATGAGATTCTCGGCTATCCGCCGGACACCACCGGCGCCTTGACGATTCCCCGTGGCATTGGCCTGGTTGGCGCTTTTCTGTTGATGGGGCGACTGCCCGAGCGCTTCGACCGGCGCCTCTTCGTGGCCGCCGGTATCGCCATCGTGGTTTATGCCAACTGGCTGATGCTCGGTTATTCGCCGCTGATGGACGAGTGGCCCGTGGCGGTCGCCGGTGCGCTCCAGGGCGCGGGCCTGGGCATCCTGATGCCGGCGGTGAGCAAGGTCGCATTCAGTACGCTCGACCCCGCGCTGCGCCCCGAAGGCACCGGCCTGTTCAACCTGGCCCGGGTCTACGGCAGCACGCTGGGCGTGGCGATCGTGCAACTGTTCTTCTTCAACAACACCCAGGCGATGCACATGGCGTTGGCCAGCCACCTGACGCCGTACCGCGCCGCTGCGCATTCGCTGGCCTCGGCGCCGTTGCAGGTGCTGGGCGGGCTCAACGAAATGATCACCGGCCAGGCCGCGTTCATCGCCGTGATCGACCAGTTCAAGATCCTGATGGTGGTGATGCTGGTGGTGAGCCCGCTGGTGTTGTTCCTTCGCAAGCCCGTTGCGGCCAATTAGTGTTCGTGGAGTGTGCCAAATGAATTCTTATGCGCGGGTCATCAACCTCTACTGGATGCAAACGAAGATCGTGGCGTTGTCGCTGCTGGTATTGCTGACGGCCTGCACCGTTGGCCCCGACTACCAAACACCGGCGGCGAGTATGTCGCAGCACTATGACCCACAGGCCGAGCAGCGTCTGGCCCAGGGTAGCAACCCTCGCATCAACCTCGGCAAGAAGGTCAGTGGCGACTGGTGGACTGCCTTTCGCTCGCAGAAGCTCGACCACGTGGTTCGTCGTGCCATCGACGGCAACCTGGATCTGGTGGCCGCCGATGCCACGATCCGGCAAGCCGCGTCTTCTGTGGCGGCGGCGCAGGGTGCGCTGTATCCGCAGGTCGACTTCGCTGCCGTGGCCGGCCGTCAACGGCTGCACAACACCAGGGAACCCTCAATTGCCAATTTCTATGCGATTGGGCCGCGGGTGGGGTTCGACCTTGATGTATTTGGTGGCAACAAGCGCTTGGTCGAACAGCAGCAGGCGTTGGCCGACCTGCAAAAACACCGCTACGAAGCGGCGTACCTCACCCTGACCGGCAACGTCGCCAGCCAGGCGTTGCTGGTGGCCTCCGCCAGCGCGCAGATACAGGCCGTGGAAAAGCTGCTGGCCAATGACGTGAGGAACCTTGAGCTGGTGCGCATGGCCCACCTCAACGGCAGCACCACGCAGATCGATGTGTCGCTGGCCGAGACCCGTCTCGCCCAGGACCGCACGCTGTTGCCGCCCCTCGCTCAGCAGCGCGATGCCGCACGCCACGCACTGTCGATCCTGACGGGGAAGGGACCGGCGGACTGGATTGCTCCCGACTTCGACTTGAGCGAGTTTGCCTTGCCGTCGAACATGCCGGTGAGCCTGCCTTCGGAAATGGCCCACGACCGGCCGGATGTGCTGCAAGCCGAGGCTCAGCTGCACATGGCCAGCGCAGCGGTGGGCGTGGCGACGGCGAACCTCTATCCCCATGTCACGCTGTCAGCGTCCCTGGCACAGGCGGCTTCCGGCAATGGCGGCGCGGCACTCTGGGGTTTCGCTGCCGGGTTGGCCGGGCCGCTTTTCGATGGCGGCACGCTGAAGGCGCAACAACAAGCTGCCGTCGACGGCTACAAGGCGACACTCGCCGGTTACCAGCAAACGGTCATCACCTCGTTCGGGCAGGTCGCCGACACCTTGCAGGCGATCAACCATGACGCCGAGGAACACCAGGCCCAGACCGACGCATTGCGCGCGGCCGAAACCAGTTTGCAGTTGAACCAGCAAGCCTTCGCGCAAGGCGAGAACAGCATTCTCCAGGTCCTGGAAGCGGAGCGTGCCTACGAGCAGGCACTGCTGGGACAGATCCGCGTGAAAACCGCGCAGTACCTTGACACCGTGCAGCTGTTCATTGCGCTGGGCGGCAACTCCGTCGGTGCCTTCGAGCAACGCGTGGCGTCGGGCGACGGGCAGAAACCTTCGTATCAATAATGGCTGCGGCCTGGAGTAATGACATGACTTATGAAGCCTTTCACGACGGACTGCGCGATACCGGATTCCTGCTCAACCATGGGGCGGTCGAGATGCCGGCGGTTGGGTTCGGTACGTTGTTCCGCGATCTCGCCACAACGACTGAAGCGGTGAAGGAGGCGCTGGCCGCCGGTTTCCGCCATTTCGATTGCGCCGAGCGTTATCGCAACGAAGCGCAGGTTGGCGTTGCATTGAAGGCAGTGCAGGCGGAGGGCAAGATCCGTCGCGAAGACCTGTTCATCACCACCAAACTGTGGAACACCAACCATCGTCCCGAGCGCGTCGAACCCGCGTTCGAAGCCAGTTGCCAACGCCTGCAAGTGGACTACATCGACTGCTACCTGATCCACACGCCGTTTGCCTTTCAACCCGGCGACAACCAGGACCCGAGGGACGAGCAGGGCAATGTCATCTACGACAGCGGCGTGACGCTGATCGAGACGTGGCGGGCGCTTGAGCGGCTGGTGGATGAGGGGCGGGCGAGGTCCATCGGGGTGTCCGATATCACGCTGGAGGCGCTGAAGGTGCTGGTTGCCGACGCCCGGATAAAACCCGCCGTGGTGCAGGTCGAGTCCCACCCTTACTTGCCGGAGTGGGAGTTGCTGGAGTTCTGCAAAGAGCACGGGATTATCCTGCTGGCGTTTGCGCCATTGGGGCATGGCATGGAACCGAATGTGCTGCAGGACCCGGTGCTTGTCGGCATCGCCCGGCGCGTGCAGAAAACCCCGGCCCAAGTGGCGCTGGCCTGGTCGGTACAACGTGGGGTAGCGTTCCTGACCACCTCGGCAACGCCGAGCCATATCCGGGAAAACATCGATATCTCGACCTTGCCGCTCAGGGCCATGATTGAGATTCAACAAGACATCACAACCCGTATACGCTTCAACTCGGTGGTTGAAACCGGTGTGCCTGGATTCATTGCGCGCAAAAAGTAATGCCTGACGTCAGGGCGGCTCGTCACGGGGCCGTCCTGTTTGCCTATCCCTTGAGGTGAAACGATGGACGTTTTCCAGACCCTGCGCTGTTTCACGGCGGTCGCCCAAAGCGGCAGCTTCACGGCAGCGGCCGCGATGCTGGACACCACCACGACCAACGTTTCAAAAGCCGTTTCCAGCCTGGAGGCCCGGCTGCAAACGCGGCTGATCAACCGCACCACCCGGCGCCTGGCACTGACTGAGGCCGGCGTGCGCTATTTGCAGCGCTGCGAGCGGATTCTGCAGGACATACGCGAGGCCGATGAAGAGGCGGGCACGGCTCAGGTCATGCCCGCCGGCCGGCTGAAAATCCATGCCATGTCGGCCATCGGCAACCATTACGTGATCGGTGCCATCGCCCGCTACCGGGAAACCTATCCTTCGGTTCTGTTTGACCTGACCGTGACCAATCGGCTGCCGGATTTGCTCGAGGAAGGCTATGACATGTCGATCGTGCTGGCGCGGGACCTGCCCGATTCCGGATTCGTCGCCCAGCGGCTGGGTATCACCTACAGCATCCTTTGCGCCTCGCCGGCGTACCTGAGCAAACGCGGGGCTCCCGAATCGCCGGGTGAGCTTGGCGGCCATGATTGCCTGCGAATCGTCAACACGGTCATGCCGGCGCAGAACTGGGTATTTGAAGGCTCGCAGGGGATAGAAACGTTCAGCACACCGGTGTCGCCCTTTCACGTCAACACGGCTGACGCCATGACATTCGCGATCAAGAACGGGATGGGAATTGGCATTCAACCGATTGCTTCGGCCGTCGAAGGCCTGCGAGCGGGGACGTTGGTGCGGGTATTGCCGGGGTATCGGCTTGAGGAACTGAACCTGTTTGCGATCTACCCGTCACGCAAGTTCGTGGATGCAAAAATAAAAACCTGGGTGGAATTTCTGAAGCATTCCATTCCGGGTTTGCTCGCCTCTGATGAAAAAATTGTCGGTGCATCTGTGTAGCGATGTGGCTGGCGCTGTACGCATGGAGTGTCGACCCTCCATCGTCCATACAGTGTTCAACCGTTCGAGCATCCGGTGCCCATCACTTGATACTCAATGGTGCGACGTTGACCCTGGGAATCTTCATAGGTCATGCGCGCCGGGACCGGTCCGCATTCATCGGCGACTTGCGAGACTTCGATGACGCGCTTGATATCGAGCCTGGTGCCGTAGGTGTAGGTTTCAAGCGGCGTCTGGCCGTTGGCGGCAGTCGAGTGGCTGTCGTCTGCAAAGGCCTGGGCACCGGCGGTGCCAAGGGCAACAAAGAGTGCGATGTTCAACAGTTTCATGATTTCACCTCGTGGTTCAAGCGTTGTCCTGCAAGGGTATTCAGCCTTGTGAGCGGGTTGCATCTGATTGGGTTTGCTCACTTGGGTAGAGCCGATATTAGGCGTTTGGCGGGGGCGCAAATATCGGCTCGCGGGATAAACACTGTTGCCGGATCGCTCATGAATCGAGGGGAATTAGTTGACGGCGTCGGTGGACAAACTGGCGGACGTCTTCATCGGCGGTCAGTGACACCGCTGGCGCTCACTGGTACTCATCATGCCGACGCCACCAGGGCCCCGTTTCATTGCGCCCCTTGGGTGCGCGGTCGAGCCATTGGTACATGCCCCACAATCCGTCCAGGCCCCGGGCGTAGGTGGAATAGGTGTGATAGATCTCGCCGTCTTCCAGCACAAACGTGCTCAGTCCTGGCCTGTCGCGGGTATAGGTCGGCACATCGGTGCCACAGGTCGCGGCGAACTGTTTCACCGGTTCCGGTATTTCACTGGCGTCCATCGCATGGCCGCCGCGCTGGTAGTTGTACTCGACCAGCCCTTCACGCTGCTGCGCCTCGGTGAAGTAAACGTTGAAGTCGGCGGTGAAGTCGCTGTCGGCGGCCGAGGCCCAGGGGAAGGTCCAGCCCATTCGGCGCTTGTAGGCCTGCAGTTTCGCCAACGGCGCACGGGATATGGCCATCAGGGTCACGTCGTGGTTTGCCAGGTGGACGACGATGGGGTCGAAACTATCGGCGATGGCTGAGCAGGACGGGCAGCCGGCCGTGTAGTCGGGCCCGAACATGAAGTGGTAGACCAGCAGTTGCGAGCGCCCTTGAAAGAGCTCGACCAGGGTTGCGCTGCCGTTGTCGGTATCGAAACGGTACGTCTTGTCGACGCGAACCCAGGGCAATGCCTGGCGTTGCCTGGCTACTTCATCGCTGCGTCGGGTCAGGGCCTTTTCCGCTTCGAGCAGTTGCAAGCGTGCTGCCAGCCATTGTTCCCGGGTCGCGGTATTGTGCGTGTTCATCGTTGTACGCTCCTAGTGAAAGGTCGTGATTTAGACTAAACCCGGGTATCGAATGAGGGGAGTGACAAGTGTGGCGGGATTGCGATGGACTCGATGATCATGGCAGCTGCCCAGGCGCTGGCCGCAGGGAACCCGCTGGGCGCACTGGACCGTGTGGCCTTGCGCGACGATGCGCCCGCGCTGGCCCTGCGCGGTATCGCCATGGCGCAACTGGGCGATCTGGTGCGGGCCCGGGCGCTGGTCAAGCGTGCGCAACGGGCCTTTGCGCCCAGGGAAGTGCTGGCCCGTGCACGCTGTGTGGTGGCCGAGGCCGAGATCGCCCTGGCTTCGCGGGAACTCGGGTGGCCGGTCAAGGCGCTCGAAACGGCGCGGGTCACCCTTGAACACCACGGTGATCGGGTCAATGCCGCCCATGCGCGGTATCTGCAAATCCGCCGGTTGCTGCTGATTGGTCAGCTCGATGAGGCGCAGCAGCGACTGGCCGAACTCGATCCCGGGCCATTGCCGCCGGCATTGCGTGCGACCCATGAACTGGTACTGGCGGGTATTGCCATTCGACGCCTGCAATCGAACGCGGCACGGGACGCATTGACCAGGGCCGGGCAAGCGGCTGGTCAAGCGGGGATTGCCGCGCTGATGGCCGAGGTCGAACACGCTGCGCGCCTGCTCGATGCCCCCGCGGCACGCCTGATTGCCCAGGGTGAGGCACGGCCGCTGTTGCTCGGTGAAGTTCAAGCGTTGCTCGGTTCAACGTCGCTGGTGGTGGATGCCTGCCGGTACGCTGTGCGTGGCTGTGGCATGTCGGTGTCGCTCGCGACGCGGCCGATTCTGTTCATGCTTGCCCGCGCGTTGGCCGAAGCGTGGCCCGCCGACGTAGCGCGGGAAACGCTGATCGCGCGGGCGTTCCGCTTGAAGCTCTCGGATGAATCCCATCGCGCCCGGCTTCGCGTGGAAATCGGCAGGTTGCGTCAGGCACTCAAGCCCTTGGCCGGCATCACCGCGACGGCTCGCGGTTTTGCCCTGCAATCACCGGTGTGTACGCAGGTGGTGACACTGGCGCCGCCGGTCGAGGAAAAGTTTGCCGCGGTATTTGCCTGCCTCGCCGATGGCGAGTCGTGGTCGAGCTCCGCCCTGGCATTGGCGCTGGGCACCAGCCAGCGCACGGTACAGCGCACACTCGATACACTGGCAGAGGAGGGCAAGGTGCAATGGTTTGGCCGTGGTCGCGCACGGCGCTGGATGACGCCGCCCGTGCCGGGATTCGCGACGACCTTGTTACTCCCGGTGCCGCCGCCCGGTGGCTAGGATGAACGCCACCAACCCCAATGAGGAATGCCGGAATGAAACACGCAACTGCTGAGATCATTCGTGAATATGGCCCGTTTGCCGATGTCGACCATGTGTGCGGCGTCACCTGGGACGGCGAAAAGGTCTGGTTCGCCAGCAACAGCAAAATCAACGCCCTGGACCCGGAAAGCGGCAAGGTGCTGAGCTCGATCGATGTCGCTGCCCATGCCGGCACCGCGTTCGATGGCGAGCATCTGTTCCAGATCGCCGAAGACCGCATCGACAAAATCGACCCCCGCACCGGCCGTATCCTCGCCACGATTCCCGCCCCCGGCGCAGGCACCGATTCGGGACTGACCTGGGCCGAAGGTACGTTGTGGGTGGGCCAGTACCGCGAACGCAAGATCCACCAGATCGATCCCGAGACCGGCAAGATCCTGCGCACCATCGAATCCAACCGTTTCGTCACCGGTGTGACCTGGGTGGACGGCGCGCTGTGGCATGGTACGTGGGAAGGCGATGAAAGCGAGCTGCGCCGGATCGATCCGCAATCGGGCGAAGTGCTGCAGAGCCTGACAATGCCCGAAGGCGTGGGCGTGTCGGGGCTGGAATCCGATGGTGGCGAGCGGTTGTTCTGCGGTGGCGGCGATAGCGGCAAGGTGAGGGTGGTGCGTCGGCCTGCCTGAGGCACCGATGTTGGATGTGCCATGTAACGCCATCCCTGGATCGATAGTATTTTTCCGTCCTGCCATGTTTTCTGCTGGTCGAAATCGGTCTAAAAGCCTGGTTGGAAATCATGCCTGTTTTGCTATCCTCAACCTTGTAGGTGAAGACGCAGACTGATGCGCAAAAGGATAGCAAGGAGACGTGGGGCGCGTTCCGAAGGGTACACGGTTAGAAAGATCCCCGCGCTGGGATCCAGCCCTTATGCCGTGTGAAGCAGAAGAGTTCCAAGACAGATTCACGGCTCTTTTGTGGGAGGCCTGATAAACCTTGTAAGCCGGAGACCAGCGCCGGCCACCTACTTCACTCACCCGCGAGCCCGCCCAGTGCGGGCTTTTTAATGCCCGCAAGGTGGGTCTGGTCAGCGCCTCAGGGCGCGCCAAACAGCATCGTCCAGTAAACACCGTTGTCGCTGCGGGCGTTGGCGGCGTAAGCGGCACCGACCTGGGTGAACATCGGGTTCATCAGGTTGGCGCAGTGCCCGGGGCTGGCGAGCCAGCCGGCCATGGCCTTGCTCGGTGAGCCTTGCCCGGCGGCGATGTTTTCACCGATCTGCCGACCACGGTAGCCGGCAGCCCTGGCGCGGTCGTAGGGCATGTCGCCGTCGGGGTCCTGGTGGGCGAAATAGTTGCCATAGGCCATGGCCTTGCTATGGCCCTGGGCGGCGGCGCCGAGGGAGGCGTTCCAGGTCAGCGGCCGCGCGGCCCCGAAGCGCTGGCGACCACACAGGCGCGGCCTTGCCCGGGCTGCGTTGACCTGCGCCAGCAACGCCTGGCCGGCGTTGCGCGGATCACCGGTCTGCCCGTCGAGCACCGGCCGCGCCAGCACCACTTGCCACTCACTCCCGACGCGGCTGACGCCGATGTCGGCGTATTGATTGTCGAGCAGTGCGGCGCAGTGTTCGTCCTGGAACATATCGAAGGCTTCTTCGGCATCCCGTGCACCCACTACGCGGATAGAGCGCACCATGGTTGCCTGATAACCGGAAGCCTTTAACCGGTCCCGCAACCCACCGCCATAGCCAACGGGCAAGGCCAGGTTCGACTTGAGCGTCAGGGGTGATAAACGTTGCGTCGGTCGTCGATCGCAGCGTTGCGGATGGGCGCGATAGTCGTTGATGGCATCGACCAGTTGCCGTTGCCCATCGGCGTGGGCGGAGCTGGCAAAAACGGGGAGCAGGGAAAACAGGCACAGCGAAGAAAAGCGCAAGGCAACGGCGGTTTGGCGCATGGGGCGGGCAACTCGGAAGAGATGACGACGATAGGAGTGGGGGGAAAGCGCTGGGTATGACTGGTGACTCGACACAAGGTTCACGGCGGACAAGCAACTACCTGTTGTCCAACCGATGCGTTCGAGGAAGGATAAGGAGTGGTGCGCCGTTTAAACGGGATCCTGGTCCTCTCTCGGTCGCAGCCTGAAACGACAGACATGCCCGCCACGCACCATGCATTCGCTGTGCTCGACTTCACCGCCGCCCAGCGTGCCGATCAAGGCCAGGTCCAGTTGGCAGACCACCGGGTGGGCAGCGGCCAGGCGATGGAAGACGCAGTTATGCGCGACGATTTCCGGGGTGCCTCCCGAGCGAAAAAACACCTCGGCCTCGTAGCCTGTCTGGTTCATGTGCTGGACGATTCTGGCTTCGTCCACGACCTGTTGTTCCAGGTCCGAAGCCAGCTTGCGGCCCATGCTGCGCATCAGCGTGGCCAGGGCTTCGGGGCCGATGATGGCGGCGACTTCATCAATCAATACGCTGGCCAGTAGCTGATAGTGGCGAGGGAACTGCTCCCGCGCGTGGTCGGTGAGCCGATACAGCTGCTCCGGACGACGACCCGTCGGACGGGTATCGCCGCGCAGCACCAGACCGTCACGCTCCAGCGCCGCCAAATGTTGGCGGATCGCCGTGCGCGTGACGGCCAGATGTTCAGCCAACTCGTCAATGCTCATGCCGCCCGCATGGTGCAGCAGCGCATTGAGCAGGTCCTGCTGTGTTCGGCCCAGTCCTTCCAGCATGGGATACCCTCGCGCGATATCAGAACTTGTCAGGGAACTGCTTGACCAGCGCCGCGGTCAGCGCGTCGGCCAGGGCCTGGATGTGCGTGCGCATCATCGCCCAGGTGCGGGCTTCGCCGGCGTAATCGTGCGCGGCAAACGCATCGATCTGGGCGACGTGGTGACCGCCATGGGCCGACAGCATGTTGACCAGTGTGGCTTCAGGCAGATTGGGGTTGGCGGTGGCCAGGAAAGCCGCAATCGCCTTGGCATTGCTGGTCAGCTCGGAGACGGCAGCCTGCTTGCCCTTGGCGTCTTTCGCGACAGTGGCATCGCTGTAGTGTTTCACCGCGCCCCAGTGACCGGCCAGCAGCTTGAGCAGTTGATCCGCCGCCGGTTGGCCGTAGAGCGGAGCGATGCTGTTGGCGATTTTGGTCGCGTTGTCGACGACCTGGTCCGCCGCGACTTTGGCTTGCTTTTTATCGGCGGATTGATTGGCCAACGCGTAGTTTCTGATCCAGAAAATGTGTTCGACCCAAAGGTCACGCTCGGCCAGGCGCGTGGTCAGCGCGGGGCTGTCGACAGCGGCAGGTGAGGCGGCGGGCGTTTGGCTCCAGACCGGTTGCGCACACAAAGCCAGCAGGAGCAAAGCCAGGGTTTTGATATTCATGACGGGACCCTCTGAGAGTGGGAACGTTCGACAATATCAATATAGGCATAAAAATATGTTTTTATTGGGCGTTGGTGAATTCTCGGATGAATGGTCATAGCCTGCCGCCGGAAGCGATTGGGGGATAGGGAGGCTGTTTGTGGCGAGGGGGCTTGTTGTGGCGAGGGGGCTTGCCCCCGTTGGGTCGCGAAGCGGCCCCAAACCCTGCAATCGCGGTTATTCAGGTAAACCGCATTGTTCGGGTTTACGACTGCTGCGCAGCCGGACGGGGCGGTTCGGCGCTCCGACAAGCCCCCTCGCCACAAAGTCCGCTGCTTCCGTTACAACCCGTCCCTCAGCGCCTTGAGGTATTCAGGGCTTTCGCTGATCGAGTTATGCCCCGTCCCCGGTATCACCTGCAATGACGCCACGCCTTTGGCGAAGTGTGTATACAAACGCTCGGTGCTCGGACGCGGAATCACTTCGTCATGCTCGGCGGCAATCAGCCGAGTCGGCACCGTGATGCGGGCGGCGTAGCGCCAGGACGGGTATTTGTCCTTCAACAACCAGCGCACCGGAAACCAGCGAAATTGACGGGTAGCCAGCCCTTCGAGGCTGTCGTAGGGCGCGATCAGCACCAGTCGCGCGGCCGGGCGTTCGCTGGCAAGGCGCACGGCAACCCCGGAACCCAGGCTGCGTCCGACCACCGCCACATGCGAATGACTGGCATACACCTGGTCGAACAACGTGATGGCATCGCGGGCAATGGCTTCTTCGCAAGGCGAGCCGGAACTGCCGCCGTAGCCACGGTAATGCAGCAGATACAGCGCGTAGTCAGGGAACGCCTGGGTGAACACGGGCAGGTTGCGCGAGACGTCTTCGGCATTGCCGCCGAAATAAATCAGCGCGTTGGGACCCTCGTGGGGTCGGGTGGAGACCAGCACCTGCGCGTCGGCGACCGGCAGGGTGAGCAGTGTCTCGGCGCCGCCGACGGTACGCGGTTGCGGGAAATAAATCAGTGCCCGCTGGAACACGAACAGCCCCACGCACAGCGCCAGGTACAACGCAGCGACGATGACGACGAGTAACACCAGGGTGCGTGACATTCGACTAACGTTAATGGGCGGCATTGACTGCTCGGGGAGTGAAAGTGGCTGGCGCCGCAAGGCTTCCTGAGTGTAGTCAATCGACCCTGGCGCGGATTATCCGGATTGTCGATTCAACGGGCCGAGCCCGTGCGACTGGTGAGAAGCGTTTTATGAGCCATCCTGAGGGTTACACCCGTAGAGCAATACTCACGCTGGCTGCCGGTGCTTCGGCGGTCTTCACGTTTGGTTCGGCGGTTGCGCAACCCGCGCCGTCGACGGGAACAGGAGGCAAGACCATGCAGACCCGGGCCATTCCTTCCAGTAACGAGTCGTTGCCGATCGTAGGGCTGGGCACTTATCGCGGATTCGATGTCGAGCCTGCGCAACCGGCCTACAAAAACTTGCCCGCGGTGCTCGATGCGTTGTTCGACAAGGGTGGCAAGTTGATCGACAGCTCGCCGATGTACGGTCGCGCCGAACAGACCGTCGGCCAATTGCTGTCGATCCATGAGCCACGCTCACCGGCGTTCCTCGCCACCAAAGTGTGGACCCGGGGCCGCGAAGAAGGCATCGCGCAGATGGAGCAATCCTTCGCCCTGTTGCAGACCGACCGGATCGACCTGATGCAGATCCACAACCTGCTGGACTGGCAGACGCACCTGCCGATCCTGCGCCACTGGAAGGAAGCAGGGCGCATCCGCTACATCGGCATCACCCATTACACGGCGTCGGCCTATGAAGAAGTGGAAGCGGTACTCAAGGCCGAGCCACTGGATTTCTTGCAGATCAACTACGCACTGGATGATCGCGGTGCCGAGAATCGCCTGCTGCCGTTGTGCCGCGAGCGGGGGGTGGCGGTGATCTGCAACCGGCCGTTTGGCGGTGGAGGCTTGCTGGCCAATCTGAAAGATAAACCGCTACCGGGCTGGGCAGCGCAAGTCGGGGTCAAAAGCTGGGCGCAACTGGCGCTGAAGTTCCTGCTGTCGCATTCGGCGGTGACCTGCGTGATTCCGGGTACCGGCAACCCGCGCTACATGGCGGAAAATGCCCAGGCCGGTTTCGGCCCGATGCTGACCGATGCCCAGCGTCAGCAACTGATTGCGCTGGTGGGCTAGCGACTCACCCAACGCCGGCGGGCGAGTGCCGGAACCTATCCTATAATGTCTCGCGTCCATGCCGTTGAAAGCGCATTCGCTACCCTGACGGCGTCCCTGTCCATCACTGCAAGGAGATCGAACATGGCTATCCGTATTGGCGACGAAGCACCGGATTTCACCGCCGACACCACTGAAGGCACCCTCAACTTTCACCAATGGATCGGCGACGGGTGGGCCATCCTGTTTTCCCATCCCAAGGACTTCACGCCGGTGTGCACCACCGAACTGGGCTACCTGGCCAAACTCAAGCCGGAATTCGACAAGCGCAACACCAAGATCATCGGCCTCAGCGTCGACCCGGTCAGTGACCACAACCGTTGGGTCGGTGACATCGCCGAGACCCAGGGTACGGCGGTCAACTATCCGCTGATCGGCGACGAAAACCTGGTGGTGGCCAAGCTCTACGACATGATCCACCCCAATGCCAGCGGCGGCGCGCGCACGGCAGTGGACAACGCCACGGTGCGTTCGGTGTTCATCGTCGGCCCGGACAAGAAGGTCAAGGCCATGCTGATCTACCCGATGAGCGCCGGGCGCAACTTCGATGAAGTGCTGCGCCTGCTCGATTCCCTGCAATTGAACGCCAAACACACCGTTGCCACTCCAGTGAACTGGCGGCCGGGTGAGGACGTGATCATCCCGACCTCGGTGTCTGACGAAGACGCGAAGAAGAAATACCCGGATGGCTTCAGGACCCTGAAGCCGTATCTGCGGACGGTGGCGCAACCGAAATAACTGCTGCGGCCTTCAAACCGCTATCGCGAGCAGGCTCGCTCCTACATTGGGCTTCGGTCGAACACAGATTTTGTGTTCACTGAATTTCCCTGTAGGAGCGAGCCTGCTCGCGATGGGGCCAGTCCTGCTGGCCCAGAATTTTTATTCAAACCAGATACTTTTTAAACCACCCCAACGTCCGCTCCCACGCCAGCTTCGCCGCCGCCTCGTCATAACGCGGCGTCGAATCATTGTGAAAGCCATGATTGCAGCCCGGATAAATGTAGGCCACATAGGTCTTGCCCCCGGCCTTCAACGCTTTCTCATAGGCCGGCCAGCCTTCGTTGATCCGCGTATCCAGTTCGCCGTAGTGCAGCATCACCGGTGCCTTGATCCGCGGCACTTCCTCGGCCGTTGGCTGACGGCCATAAAACGACACGGCGGCACCCAGTTCCGGATAGGCCACGGCAGCGGCATTGGTCACCCCACCGCCGTAGCAGAACCCGGTGATGCCGACTTTTCCAGTGGCGGCGGGGTGTTTCATCATCCACTCGACGGCGGCGAAAAAGTCGTTCATCAGCTTTTCCGGGTCGACCGTGGCCTGAAGTTCGCGGCCCTTGTCGTCATTGCCGGGATAACCGCCGACCGAACTCAGGCCGTCAGGGGCGAGGGCGATGAAACCGGCCTTGGCCAGACGTCGGGCCACGTCTTCGATGTACGGGTTGAGCCCGCGGTTTTCGTGCACGACCACCACCGCCGGCACCTTGCCCGTGGCCTTGGCCGGGCGCACCAGATAACCGCGAACCTGGCCGTGGCCCTTGGGCGACGGGTAGGTGATGTACTCGGGAACAATGTCCGGATCGGTGAACTCGACCTGTTCGGCCAGCGCGTAGTTGGGGCTTAGCGCGGCGAGCAGGGCTCCAGCCGTCAATCCTCCGAAGGTGAACAACGCCGCGCGGTCGAGAAACTCCCGGCGGTTGATCTTGCCGTGGGCGTAGTAGTCGTACAGTTCCAGCAGTTCAGGGGCGAAGTCTTTGGCAGTTAGACGGGTCATTTCTGCAACTCCTCTCGGCTGGTTGAACACGGATCAATTTTGTTGGCGAAACGCTGTCCCTGTGGGAGCGAGCCTGCTCGCGAAAGCGGAGTGTCATTCAGCATGGATGTCGACTGCTCTGCCGCCATCGCGAGCAGGCTCGCTCCCACAGGGGGCTAGGGTGGATGTTTGGTATGCATTTTGTTCATTTCAGGCACTGCGCCCCGGCCTTGGCCACTTGCGCATCTTGCTCGGGCTTGACGCCCGACACTCCGACAGCACCAATCACCTGACCATCGAAAACGATCGGCACGCCCCCCTCAAGCGAGGTCAACAACGGTGCCGACAGGAAAGCGTAGCGCCCGGCGTTGACCATGTCCTCATAGCTTTTCGTTTCACGCCGCCCGAGGGCTGAGGTCCGGGCCTTTTCGGTGGCGATATACGCGCTGCTCGGCGCGCAGCCGTCGAGGCGTTCGAGGGCCAGCGGGTGGCCGCCGTCATCGACTACCACGATGGTCACGGCCCATTGATTGGCCTGCGCTTCGGCGCGGGCGGCTTTGATGATCTGGCTGACTTCGGTCTGGCTCAGGACGGCTTTGCTGTTCATGGGGACCTCCAGGATTGGGTTAAGGCAGGGCGGCTTCGACCAGTTCGATCCAGTGCCGCACCGGGGTTCGGCCCGCGCCGTCGAGGTGCGTCTGGCAGCCGATGTTGGCCGTGACAATCACCTCGGGATGGCCGCTTTCCAGGGCGTTGAGCTTGTTGTCGCGCAACTGCCGCGACAGTTCGGGCTGGGTCAGCGAATAGGTGCCTGCCGAGCCGCAGCACAGGTGCCCGTCGGGGACGGACGTCAGGTTGAAACCGAGTCCGGTCAGCAACGCTTCCACGGCACCGCCGAGTTTCTGGCCGTGCTGCAAGGTGCAGGGGCAATGGAAGGCCAGGCGTTGGGAGGCGTGGATGCCAAGTTTTTCCAGTGGTTCGTCGCGCAACACTTCCACCAGGTCCCGGGCCAGCGCGCTGACCTTTTTTGCCTTGTCGGCATAGGCCGGGTCGCTGGCGAGCAGATGGCCGTAATCCTTGATGAAGGCGCCGCAACCGCTGGCCGTCTGCACAATCGCCTCGGCGCCTTTTTCGATGCCAGGCCACCACGCGTCGATGTTGCGCCGGGCGCGATCGAGGCCGGCGGCCTGGGCGTCCAGGTGGTAGTCCACGGCGCCGCAGCAACCGGCTTCGCGGGTCGCGATGACGCTGATCCCCAACCGGTCCAACACCCGCGCCGCCGCGGCATTGGTGTTGGGCGACAGGCTGGGTTGCACGCAACCTTCGAGCATCAGCACCTGACGCTCACGCAGGGTCATGGGCCGCGGCTTGGCCGGGTAGACATTGCGCGGCAACTTGCTTTGCAGGGTGCCGGGCAGCAACGCGCGGAACACCTGACCGCTATTGACCAGGCTCTTGAACAGCTCTGGATGGGGCACGGTCTGCCGCAACCCCTCGCGCAACAGGCGTTGACCGAACGGGCGTGGCACCGCCGCATCGACCACCGCGCGACCGATGTCCAGCAGGTTGTGATAATCGACCCCCGACGGGCAGGTGGTTTCGCAATTGCGGCACGACAGGCAGCGATCCAGGTGCTGTTGGGTCTTTTGCGTGACCTCGTTGCCTTCCAGCACTTGCTTGATCAGGTAGATGCGCCCCCGCGGTCCGTCCAGTTCATCGCCGAGCAATTGATAGGTCGGGCACGTGGCATTGCAGAAGCCGCAGTGCACGCAGGTGCGCAGGATGCTTTCGGCTTCTGCGGCGCGGGGCAGCTGGCTGGCGCTTTCACTCAAGGTCGTCTGCATGGTTCAAAGCTCCGCGTACAGGCGTCCGGGGTTGAAGATGCCCCGTGGATCGAGTTGCTGTTTCAGGTTGCGGTGATAACGCATCAGCGCTGGCGGCAGCGGATGGAACGGGGTGTCGGTCAGGCCGTGGCTGAAGCAGGTGGCATGGCCGCCGACCTCGTCGACCACCTGGCGAATGAACGCCGCATCGGCATCGGATTTCAGCCAGCGCTGCGCGCCCCCCCAGTCGATCAACTGGCGCCCCGGCAGCGACAGGAGCGGCGTGTTGTGCGGCAGGGACAGGCGCCAAAGCGGCTGGTCTTGATCGAAGAAACCCAAGCGCTGTTCGTTGAGATCGTCCCACCAGGAAGCGTCCAGCTGCTCGCCACCGAGGCGCTCATGGGCCGCCGCCACCGATCCCTCACCGCCTTCTAGCCGCAGGTGCAGGCGTTCGCCGTCGTGACAGGCCGCGCTGATCGGCAACGGCTGCTGGCCCCATTCCGCCAGGCGCAACAAGGCCCGCTCGGCGTCCATTTCCAGGCTGATACTGAGGCACTGCCGGGGTTTTGGCAGCACTTTGAGCGAGACTTCGGTGATCAGCCCGAGGCTGCCGTAACTGCCGGCCATCAGGCGTGACAGGTCATAGCCGGCGACGTTTTTCATCACCTCGCCACCGAAGCGCAACAGCTTGCCGTGCCCTGTGATCACCCGCGTGCCAAGAATGAAGTCCCGCACCGAACCGACCCACGGGCGCCGTGGCCCGGACAGCCCGCAAGCGATCATGCCGCCGACGGTGGCGCCGTCGGCAAAGGCCGGCGGTTCGCAGGGCAGCATCTGTTGCGCGGCGTCCAGCACCTGCGCCATCTGCGACAACGGCGTGCCGCAGCGGACGGTGATCACCAGCTCCGTCGGGTCGTAACTGACGATGCCCCGGTGCGCGCGGGTATCGAGAATTTCCCCGGCCGTGCTGCGTCCGAGGAAGCCCTTGCTGTTGGAACCCTGGATGCGCAACGGCGTGGCGTTTTCCAGCGCCTGATTGACCTGTTCCAGCAGTGACGGGCTGTCATCGAAATCTTCAGGGCTGCGCATCAGAAACGCTCCAGCTCAGGGAAGGGCAACTGACCGCCATGCACGTGCATGGCACCGAATTCGGCGCAGCGGTGCAGGGTCGGGATGTTCTTGCCGGGGTTGAGCAGGCCGCTCGGGTCGAAGGCGGCCTTGATGGCATGGAACAGAGTCAGCTCGTCGCTGTTGAACTGCGCGCACATCTGATTGATCTTCTCGCGCCCCACGCCGTGTTCACCGGTGATACTGCCGCCGACTTTCACGCACAACTCCAGAATCTTGCCGCCCAGGGCTTCGGCTCGATCGAGTTCACCGGGTTGATTGGCATCGAACAGAATCAACGGATGCATGTTGCCGTCGCCGGCATGGAACACGTTGGCCACCCGCAGGCCGTATTCGTTCGAGAGTTCGGTGATGGCGTGCAGTACGCCGGGCAGTTCGCGGCGGGGGATGGTGCCGTCCATGCAGTAATAGTCTGGCGAGAGGCGGCCCACCGCCGGGAAAGCATTCTTGCGTCCGGCCCAGAAACGCACGCGCTCGGCTTCGTCTTTTGCCTGGCGCAGCTCGATGGCGCCGGCCTGTTGCAGCACCTGGCGCACCCGCTCGCAGTCATCGCTGACGTCGGCTTCGACGCCATCGAGTTCGCACAGCAGAATGGCCTGGGCGTCCACCGGATAACCGGCGTGGATGAAGTCCTCGGCGGCGCGGATGGCCAGGTTGTCCATCATTTCCAGGCCACCGGGAATGATGCCGGCGGCGATGATGTCGCCGACCGCGCGCCCGGCTTTTTCCACGGAATCGAACGCCGCCAGCAGTACTTTGGCGGTCTGCGGTTTGGGCAGCAGCTTGACCGTGACCTCGGTAATTACCCCGAGCAAACCTTCGGATCCGTTGATCAGCGCCAGCAGGTCGAAACCGGGGGAGTCGAGGGCGTTGGAGCCCAGGCTCAAATGCTCGCCATCGACGGTGAGGATGTCGACCTTGAGCACGTTGTGCACCGTCAGGCCGTACTTCAGGCAATGCACGCCACCGGCATTTTCCGCGACATTGCCGCCGATGGAGCAGGCGATTTGCGAGGAGGGGTCCGGCGCGTAGTACAGGCCGAACGGTGCCGCCGCCTGGGAAATCGCCAGATTGCGCACGCCGGGTTGAACCCGTGCGGTACGGGCGGCGGGGTCGATGCCCAGGATGTTGTTGAAGCGCGCCATCACCAGCAGCACGCCTTTCTCCAGGGGCAGCGCCCCGCCGGACAAACCGGTGCCCGCGCCACGGGCCACCACGGGGACGTGCAGCTCATGGCAGACACGCAGCACCCCTTGCACTTCGTCGATATATCGGGGTAACACCACTAGCATCGGCGTGGTGCGATAGGCCGACAGTCCGTCGCATTCGTAGGGCCTGAGTTCCTCCTGCTGATGCAGGACTTCCAGATGCGGCAAGCGGGTTTGCAGGGCGTGCAATAGCGCCTGTTTGTCGACGTCGGGCAAGGCGCCGTCAACGCGTTCATCGTAGAGAATGTTCATGGGGTCACGATTCTCGCTGGAGGCCACTGACCTTAATCATTGGCCTGATACAGCCGACTGTCCATGGGGTATTTGTCAGCCGGAAGCGGGCATTCATTGAATAAATGTGCGCAGAAAATGCCAACGCCCGGGCGATGGAGCCCGGGCGTTGCAAGAGTGGTGAACAGGGCGCGCAGACTCAATGTCCGCCCACCACCATGTGGCTGAACGGTGCGACATAGGCCTGCAATGTCACCAGCCCACCGACCAGAATCGCCAGCACAATCGAGTGGAAGAACACGTAGCGCAGGATTTCCCCTTCATGGCCGTACCAGCGGGTGGCGGTGGAGGCGACCACGATCGACTGGGCATCGACCATCTTGCCCATGACCCCGCCGGAGCTGTTGGCGGCGGCCATCAACACCGGGCTCATGCCCAACTGCTCGGACGTCACTCGTTGCAAGCCGCCGAACAGCACGTTGGAAGCCGTGTCCGAACCGGTCAACGCCACGCCGAGCCAGCCGAGCAAGGTACCGAACATCGGATAGAAGATGCCCGTCGCGGCGAAGGCCAGGCCCATGGTCGCATCCAGGCCCGAGTAGCGCGTGAGGAAGCCCAGCGCGAGCATCGCCGCAATGGTGATCAGTGAATAGCGCACCACCCACAGGGTGCGCAGGTACTGGCGAATCAGTTGTGGTATCGAGTACCCCATCAGCAAGCCGCCGACAATCGCCGCCAGCAGAATGCCGCTGCCGGTGGCGGTGAACCAGGTGAACTTGTACACCGCTTCTTCGGTTTTCGGCGCGGCCACCACGGGCGGGACTTTTTCAACCTGCAAATGCAGGGTGGTGAAGGTCACGACCGGCGCAAACACCGGGTTCGCCTCGCGCATCGGCTTGCCCTGAGGATCGAGCTTGGCGGCACTGGTTTGCGGGTCGATGGCGGGGCGGGTGTCGAAGGTGTTCTTGAAGCCCTGGGTGCCCCAGATGAACACGAAGACCGTGAGGATGATCCACGGCATCCATGCGCGCATCACCGCCGGTTCTGCCTCATCGGCGAAGGTTGCAGTCGGTACAGGCTTTTCGTCGTGCTCGGCGTCGATCTTCGAGTTGTCGACCCGGCCGGACAGCGCCGCGGAGGTGTGCACGGTGGCCGGTTTCCAGACCTTGAGGAAACCGGCCAGGCAGGCCATGGAAATCAGTGCGGCGATCACGTCCACCAGCATCGGCCCGTGATAGTTGGACACCAGGAACTGCGGCACGGCAAAACTGACCCCGGCCACCAGGATCGCCGGCCAGATTTCCAGCATCTTGCGCCAGCCGGCAAAGGCCCAGATCAGCCAGAACGGCACCAGCACCGAAAAGAATGGCAACTGCCGGCCGACCATCATCGACAGCTCCATTTCGTCCAGCCCGGTCACCTTGGCCAGGGTGATGATCGGCGTGCCGAGGGCGCCGAACGCCACGGGGGCGGTATTGGCGATCAGCGCCAGCCCCGAGGCGGCGAGCGGCGAAAACCCCAGCCCGATCAGAATCGCTCCGGTCACCGCCACCGGCGTACCGAAACCGGCCGCGCCTTCGAAAAACGCGCCGAAACAGAAGGCGATCAGCAGCAATTGCAGGCGTCGGTCATCGGTGATGCGCGCCAGGGAGTCTTGCAACACCTTGAACGAGCCGTTCTCGGTGGTCAGGCGGTGCAGGAAGATGATGTTCAACACAATCCAGCCAATCGGCAGCAGACCGTTGGCTGCACCGAACAGCGCTGCGGTACCCGCCATGTTCGCCGGCATGCCGAAGGCGAAAATCGCGATCAGCAAGGCCGAGGCCAAGGCGAGCAATGCCGCCAGGTGCGCCTTGACATGGAAAAACGCGAGGGACGCCAGCATCACCACCACTGGCACAGCCGCCATGAGCGTTGAAAGCACCGGGTTACCGAACGGATCGTAGACTTGCTGCCAGACCATGTTCCACCTCTGCTTTTTATTGTTGAACGTGCAGATCCCCTGAGGGGAGGTGGACTTGAGTATAGGTGGCATTGCGCCGCTGTCAGGGCAGGCCTCCGGTCCTGCCAATCGGCGCGCTCCGGAGGGCTGAGCTAGCATGGCCAGTAGGGTTTGAATTCAGTCAGGGGAGCAATGCAGTCATGACCGAGCGCCATCTGGAGCACAAGGAAACGCTATCGAACGGATGCAACATCAAAGTCACAGCCGAGATATTGAAAGACGGTTCGTTGGGCATGTTCATTGGTGTCTATCGGCCGGACGGCACGGCCATCAATGAAAACCATGACCCACGGCCGCACATGCTCGACATGGAAGCGGCGATGGATTGGGGGATCGATATTGCCAAGGGGATTGGCAATAGCCAGCGAACGTTGTGAGCGGTTGCCGTCCGTGCCCGGCGTCCGGCGGTCGCTGTCAGAACCCGAACGAACGGGCCGAGCCTTTGACCAGCTCGACATCCAGCAGATGCCCGACCAGCACGTCATTCAAAAAACGGAACTGATCATTGAGCCCGACCACTTCGTTGCTGAAGTGATGACCGGCTGCCGGGATCAGCAACGCCTCGAACTTCTCGTCGAACAGCAGAGTCAACTCTTTACGCGACTCGTATTTCTGCGCGT
Source organism: Pseudomonas sp. GL-R-19 (assembly GCF_019956375.1). NCBI lineage: Bacteria > Pseudomonadati > Pseudomonadota > Gammaproteobacteria > Pseudomonadales > Pseudomonadaceae > Pseudomonas > Pseudomonas sp. GL-R-19. Next base: position 36,972 of record NZ_JAHBDJ010000037.1, read on the forward strand.
AGAAATTGTTGCCGAACACTGGAAAACGCACGGCGAGGGTGACGATGTGAATCATGATGTTTGCTCCTCGCTCAAGACGTACCAGGAAAATACGCTCAAAGTGAAAGCCGTCAGAGCCAGGCAGGTCAGCAGATGGATCAGCATGATGTCCCCCTCCGATTCGGGGTTTCGTGTTGGCTTGGAATCGATCCTACGCTGACGGCCATCAAACGGAAGGCAATCGCGGCGATGGTGAATATCGATGCAAGTGATGGCGGTTTTTTTCGCTGTTGATGCAGGCCCTTTCGCGGGCTCCGGGACATCGCCACCTATACTTAAACCGAAAGTTTCGCGTGTCGGGCATTTCGCCCGGTGCCAACTCCAGGAAGCCGCCATCTTGAACCTGCGTTCGCTGATCATTGCCGTGCTGGTGGTGTTGGCGGGGTGTGCCACGCCTGTGCGCGCGCCGGTGGAAGTGGCGCCGGTCATCGTTCCTGCCAGCACCTGGCAAGAAGTGGACCGGGAGATCGTCACCGCGTCGCAGGCGGCCACCGAGCAGACCAGAATCTACGCCCGCGGCGCCATGGATTACTGGCGCACACGGGTCTATGAATTGACCGAACAGAATTTCATTCCGTGGTTCAGCAGTTACTGGACCCAGGAATGGCTGTCGATGAAGGTCAGCTGGTACACCATCAGCGCCAAGGGTGAGCAGGACGCCGTGGAAAAACGCCTGGCGGCGTACCTGCTCGAAGCCTATCAGGAGAAGGTCCTGGCCCCGGCGGCCGTGGAAATCGATCCCGATGCGATTCTCGGCCTGGCAGCGGCGTTCTATGTCGACATCCTCAAGGAAGAGCTGCAGAAAATCTCCGACCGCCACGGCGTGCCGATGGCCCAGCTCAACGGGCGCATCCAGAAAGTCCCGGCCATCGCCCTTGGGCCTCCGCCGACGAGGGACGCCTCGTTGTACCAGGTCGTGCACACCGAACCGCTGAACTCCTTGCCGGCTTTCGCTGCGCTGATCGACAAAGTCCATAAGGCCGGTGGCGACAAGGGGGTGGGCTCGACCGACACCGCGATGGCGCCGGTGGCCAGGCGCGCCAGCCGGCGGATGGAAGCCGAGATGGCCCCGCGCGGGGCCGCCAGCGCCGTGGCCGCAGCGACCGGGAAACTGGCCGGTGGCTTGATCACGCTAGGGGTGGCTGGCATTCGCGCATTCATCCAGGCCTTTGACCGGCCCGATAGCGAGGCGCTGATTCGCCGTAGCCTGGGCAATACCTTCGACAAGGCCTGGACCAAACTGGTGCAGAGCCCGACCAGCGGCGTCATGGCCGGCACGCTTTACATGGCGGCGCAGATCGAAGGCAACCTGGGCGGCAGCGCACAACCGCCGGTCGGTTTGAGCGCCGGCACTGTCGATCGGACGCCGGCGCAACCGACTAACCTGCAGCACACCCCATGACCCAAGGAGAAAACGCATGTCGTACGTCGATGGATTTATCGCTGCCGTACCCACCGCCAACCGTGAGCAATACATCATGCACGCCAAAGTCGCCGCCTTGGTCTTCAAGGAAAATGGTGCCTTGAGCGTGGTCGAATGCTGGGGCGAGGATGTCCCGGAAGGCAAGGTCACCTCGTTTCCAATGTCGGTGAAGCTCAAGGAAGGCGAAACCGTTGCCTTTGGCTGGATCATCTGGCCTGACAAGGCCACCCGCAATGCCGGAATGGGCAGGATGATGCAGGACCCGCGCATGAAACCGGACGTCAATCCAATGCCCTTCGATGGCCAGCGCATGGTCTACGGCGGGTTCGAAGTGCTCCTCCAGGCCTGACGCTGCACGCGGGATCACTCCGGCGTCGGGGTGATCCTGCAACTCTTGCGCTGGCGGATCTCGTCGTCCGTCGGCCGCTCGTGGATGAACTCGAAGCGCGGCTCACCTTCGTTGTAATGCACCAGCCAGCCCCATTCCAGCTTGAGTTCATCCTGACCTGGCTCGGGCGGTGTAGCCCACCATGGCTCTTTGCTGATGATCTGTCGCATGGCCCCCTCCGTTTTTTCGGGATGGTAGAACTATAACGCGCCTGCCCCACGGCGCCAGAAATGCGCTGGCCGGAACGCGGGTGTTGAGTACACTCAGGCAGTCTTCCCACGAGGTGCCCGGCATGAACGACGAAACCCGCGAGCCGTTCAAACGCCTGTTCTTTGCGCTGAGCTGCGCCCCGGCCCTGCGCCGGGAGATCGCCCAGTGGCGCAGTGCGCTGCAACTGCGCAACGGACGGCCGGTGCCGGCGGAAAACTTTCACCTGACGCTGAAGTTTTTGGGGGCGGTGGGTGTGGCGCAGATCGCCGAGCTCTGCACCGCTGCGGCGTCCATCCGCACACCGGGCGAGCGCTTGACGGTGGTGCTGGATCGGCTGGACGTGTGGCGCAGGGCAGGGGCGCTGGTGCTCGCGCCGCAACAGGCGCCCCCGGCATTGCTGCGCCTGGTGTATGCCCTGGAACAGGCGATGTTGCCGTTCGGGCTGGAGGAAGCACCCAGGGAATATCGTCCGCACCTGACCCTGGCACGACAGTATCGGGCGCCGGTGCCGGAGTCCACAACCGCACCGGAATTCTTCCTGCGTGCCGACCGATTCACCCTGTTCGAATCCCACAAGGGCCGTTATCGGGCGCTGGCCGAATGGCCGCTGATCGATCCCCAATAAAAAAGGCGCCCGAGGGCGCCAAACTTCACCTGAACCGAGAGAGCCAGGTGAGGCCGTTCTACTGCAGGAGAGGCAGCGGTGGTAAGGCGCTGCATGAACGGAAAGGGTTGAACCCCCACATTAAGTCGGTGGAGTTCTGGATTACTGGCCCAACTTCACCTTGGTCCAGCCACGGGTCATGATCCGCTGGATGGCAATCGGCTGGTCCGGCACGGCATAGAGCGTGGCCATCACCGCTTCCGGCGGGTAGGAGCCCGGATCGTTGCGGATGGCTTCATCCACCAACGGCGTGGCCGCCGCATTGGCGTTGCTGTAGCCGATGTTGTTGGTGACGTCGGCGATCACGTCGGGGCGCATCAGGAAGTTCATGAACAGGTAAGCGTTCTCGACGTTGGCGGCATCGCGGGGGATGGCGAGCATGTCGTAGAAACTGGCGGCGCCTTCTTTCGGGATGCTGTAGTCGATCTTCACCTTGTCCCCGGCTTCCTGGGCGCGGGCCTTGGCCTGCAGCACGTCGCCTGAGTAACCGACGGCCACGCAGATGTTGCCGTTGGCCAGGTCCGAGATGTATTTCGACGAATGGAAGTACGCCACGTTCGGGCGAATCTTCATGAACAGCGCCTGGGCTTGGGCGATGTGCTGTTTGTCCTGATCGTTCACCGGGTAGCCCAGGTAGTGCAGGGCGGTCGGGATCATTTCAGTCGGTGAATCGAGGAAGCTGATGCCGCAGGCTTTGAGCTTCTCGGCGTTTTCCGGTTTGAACAGCAGGTCCCAGGAGTTGGTCGGGGCGTTGGCGCCGAGCACTTCCTTGACCTTCTGCGGGTTGAAGCCGATGCCGATCGAGCCCCACATGTACGGGATGGCGTGGGCGTTATCGGGATCGCTCGCCGAAGCGTTCTTCAGCAGCACCGGGTTGAGGTTTTTCCAGTTCGCAAGCTTCGACTTGTCCAGTTCCTGATAGACGCCGGCCTTGATCTGCTTGGCCAGGAAACTGTTGGACGGCACGACGATATCGTAGCCGGATTTACCCGCCAGCAGGCGTGCCTCAAGGGTTTCATTACTGTCGAAGACATCGTAGGTCACCTGGATGCCGGTCTCGTCTTCGAACTTCCTGACGGTGTCCGGGCCAATGTAATCCGACCAGTTGTAGACGCGCAGAACCTTGTCATTGGCCTGGGCAACCGTAGCGATTGCGCCCAATAAGGACAGTGTCAGCAGAGTCCTGCCAAACATTTTCATCGGTACAACTCCATTTCTTTTTTATTCAAAATCACATAGCAAACATTTGTGGCGAGAGCGCTCCTTTGTAGGAGCGAGCTTGCTCGCGATGGACCTGAGGGCGACGCGCTCATCCAGACAACACGCGTTATCGTTAACGTCCATCGCGAGCTCGCTCCTACAGGGGCGGCACTAGGCAGTCGCTTCTGCCATTTGCTTTTTAGGTTGTTGCCAGGATTCGCTGGCGGTCTGGTCCATGGCTTCCTGGATCGCGCGCTTGCGGCTTTCTTCGGCACGGCGGCTGAAGAGCCAGACCATGAAGGTCACGATCGACACCGCCAACAGGATCAGGCTGGCCACGGCGTTGATCTCGGGCTTCACCCCCAGACGCACCGCCGAGAACACTTCCATCGGCAGGGTCGTGGAACCCGGGCCCGACACGAAGCTCGCCAGCACCAGGTCATCCAGCGACAGGGCGAAGGACATCATGCCGCCCGCTGCCAGCGATGGCGCAATCATCGGGATGGTGATCAGGAAAAACACCTTGAGCGGCTTCGCCCCCAGGTCCATGGCCGCCTCTTCGATGGACAGGTCCAGCTCGCGCAAACGCGCCGAGACCACCACCGCCACATAGGCCGCGCAGAACGTGGTGTGGGCGATCCAGATGGTGACGATGCCGCGCTCCTGCGGCCAGCCGATCAACTGCGCCATGGCCACGAACAGCAGCAACAGCGACAGACCGGTGATTACCTCAGGCATGACCAGTGGTGCGGTGACCAGGCCACCGAACAGCGTGCGGCCCTTGAAGCGCGTAACGCGCGTCAAGACGAACGCCGCCAGGGTGCCCAGTGCGACTGCCGCGACGGCGGTGTAGCAGGCGATTTCCAGCGAGCGCACCACCGAGCCCATCAGTTGCGAGTTGTCGAGCAGGCCGGCGTACCACTTGATCGACCAGCCGCCCCACACCGTCACCAGTTTGGAGGCGTTGAACGAGTAGATCACCAGGATCAGCATCGGCAGGTAGATAAACGACAGGCCGAAAATCAGCATGAACTTTGAAAATCCGAAGCGTTTCATCCCCGTGCCTCCATCTCTTTGGCCTGGCTGCGGTTGAACAGCAGAATCGGCACAATCAGGATCAACAGCATCACCACCGCCAGGGCAGACGCCACCGGCCAGTCGCGGTTGTTGAAGAACTCTTGCCACAACACACGGCCGATCATCAGGGTTTCCGGGCCGCCCAGCAGTTCCGGAATCACGAACTCACCGACCACCGGAATGAACACCAGCATGCAGCCTGCGATGATGCCGTTTTTGGCCAGCGGCACGGTGATTTTCCAGAAGTTGTTGAAGTTGCTCGAACCCAGGTCCGACGCTGCTTCCAGCAGACTGCCATCGTGCTTCACCAGGTTGGCGTACAGCGGCAGCACCATGAACGGCAGGTAGGCGTAAACGACCCCGATGTAGACGGCGGTGTTGGTGTTGAGGATCTCGATCGGCGCCGAGGTCAGCCCGGTCCACATCAAGAATGCGTTGAGCAAACCGTTGTTGCTGAGGATGCCCATCCACGCGTAAACGCGGATCAGGATCGCGGTCCAGGTCGGCATCATGATCAACAGCAGCAGGACGTTTTGCGATTCCTTGCTGGCCTTGGTGATCGCGTAGGCCATCGGGAAACCGATCACCAGGCACATCATCGTGCTGAGCAACGCGACTTTCAACGAGCCGAGGTACGCCGAGATGTACAGTTCGTCCTGGGTCAGCAGGCTGTAGTTACCGAGGTTCAACAGCAGCTGAAATTTCTGCTCGGCGAAGGTGTAGATCTCCGAGTACGGCGGAATGGCCAGCGCTGCTTCCGAGAAGCTGATTTTCATCACCAGGAAGAACGGCAGCATGAAGAACAGGAACAGCCAGATGAATGGAATCCCTATGACGAACTTGCGCCCGCTGGGGACCAGTCTCAGAAATTGCTGATTGAAGGTTTTCATGCGCGCAGTACCACGCCGCTGTCGTCTTCCCACCACACGTAGACCTGATCGTCCCAGGTCGGACGCGCGCCACGGCGTTCGGCGTTGGCCATGAACGACTGCACGATCTTGCCGCCAGGCAGCTCGACGTAGAACACCGAGTGGCCACCGAGGTAGGCAATGTCATGCACCTTGCCGCTGGACCAGTTGTAGCGGTGCTCGGGCTTGACGGTGCTGACCAGCAGTTTTTCCGGACGGATCGCGTAGGTGATCGACTTGTCCTGCACCGAGGTGCTGACGCCGTGGCCGACGTAGATTTTCTGTTCCAGGTCCGGGCTGTGGATGATCGCGTGACCTTCCAGGTCCTCGACCACGGTGCCGTCGAAGGCGTTCACGTTGCCGATGAATTCGCAGACCATGCGGCTGACCGGTGCTTCATAGATGTCGACCGGGCTGCCGATCTGGGCGATCCAGCCCAGGTGCATGATCGCGATGCGCTCGGCCATGGTCATGGCCTCTTCCTGGTCGTGGGTCACCATCACGCAAGTCACGCCGACGCGCTCGATGATTTCCACCAGCTCCAGTTGCATCTGCGAACGCAGCTTCTTGTCCAGTGCGCCCATCGGTTCGTCGAGCAGCAGCAGCTTCGGACGCTTGGCCAGGGAACGGGCCAGGGCCACGCGCTGACGCTGGCCGCCGGACAGTTGATGCGGCTTGCGCTTGGCGTACTGGGTCATGTGCACCAGGCGCAGCATCTCCTGCACGCGGGCTTCGATTTCGGCTGCTGGCAAACGGTCCTGCTTGAGGCCGAAGGCGATGTTCTGCGCCACCGTCATGTGCGGGAACAGCGCGTAGGACTGGAACATCATGTTGATCGGTCGTTCGTACGGCGGCATGTCGGTGATGTCGACACCGTCGAGCAGAATCCGGCCTTCGGTCGGTCGCTCGAAACCGGCGAGCATGCGCAGCAGGGTCGATTTGCCGGAGCCGGAACCACCGAGCAGGGCAAAGATTTCACCCTGATGGATTTCCAGGGACACGTCGTCCACCGCGGTGGTTTCGTCGAATTTCTTGGTGACGCGATCGACTTTCACCAACACCTTTTTCGGTGCCTGGTGACCTTCAAGAGCCTTCCTGTAGATGCTGGAGGCGTTTGCCATGTGAAACTCCCAACAGGTTTCAGTCGCCCGGCCAACACGGCCCGGCTTAATAGTGGATTGCAAACCCGTGAAGCCGGTCCGCGCTGATCCCTTGTAGGAGCGAGCCTGCTCGCGATGGTCGCCAACGATGACGCTGGCAGTCTGAATGCCCGCGGTGTCCGGACATCCATCGCGAGCTGGCTCGCTCCTACAGGGAATTGCGTTTCCCACCCCGGGTTTATTCGGCGCCGCCATCCTGGCTGCCTGGTCGTACTTGTTGTTATCGCGGTGTGTTGTTTTCGCGAGCGGGGCACGCAAAAGCGCCTGCCCGCTCGCGTTGGGCAGTCAATCGTTGAATGTGGGTATCAGGTCGTCAGCTCGAGTGACGCAGTGCCGCCCGTTGCCGACAGGCTTCGCCGAACGCCTGGAAAATACTCAAGTAAGGAGGGTTATCCAGCACTTGCCATTCCGGGTGCCATTGCACGCCGAGGGCGAAGGCCTTGCTGTGTTCGACCGAGATCGCCTCGATCAGGCCATCGGGCGCGACGGCTTCGGCGCGCAGGCCGGGAGCGAGTCGGTCGATGCCCTGGCTGTGAATCGAATTGACCTGGAACACCGCAGGCAGGTCCAGCGCTTCGAACACGCCACCGGGCTGCACATTCACCCCATGGGCCGGCGCGTATTGCACGGCCAGGTCCGGATGGTCGGCCTCGCGATGGTCGAGGAAACCCGGGAGCTCATGGACCTTCTGATGCAGGCTGCCACCGAACGCCACGTTCATTTCCTGGAAGCCACGGCAGATGCCGAGCACCGGAACGCCAGCTGCAATAGCGGCGCGGATCAGGGGAAGGGTGGTGGCATCCCGCGCCGGATCATGATCCGTGCCGGGGGCGCTGTCGGGGCCTTGATAGTGGAAGGGTTCCACGTTCGATGGCGAGCCGGTCAGCAACAGACCGTCGAGCTGCGGCAGCAGATCTTCGATTTCGGTCAGGTCGCCTAAGGAAGGAATAACGACAGGCAGCCCCAGCGCCGCAACGCTGACAGCACGCAAGTACTTGTCGCCGCTGATGTGGTAGGGGTGCAGGCCAATCTGTTTGACGCACGCAGTAACGCCGATCAATGGCTTGAGTGCCATTTTTATCACCTCGAAGTTTCACACTTGAACGAGCTTTTCCGGAGCTTAGCCTTGTTGATTTTAATTAACAACTCTCATGTAAAAAATTCTAAACGCCGCGCATCCGATCCTCAGGGTTTACGCGTGTTTGAGGGCGTATATGGCACTCTCGTCCTTCTGAGAGGCCCGAAAATAAACGCTGAAAGGCCAGGTGTTCGCTATTGACTTCACTTTGTCGTTCGGGTTGACTGGGCTCGTGAAAGGGTAGTGAACATAATAATTAACAGCTAAAAAATAGGTGCATCATGTCGGTCCCTCTGCGTGCCGTTCAACTCAACGAAGCAAACGCATTCCTTAAGAAATATCCTGAGGTTTTGTACGTCGACCTTCTGATTGCGGATATGAACGGTGTGGTGCGCGGCAAGCGCATCGAGCGCACCAGTCTTCATAAGGTTTACGAAAAAGGCATTAACCTGCCGGCGTCTCTGTTTGCTCTGGACATCAACGGTTCTACGGTGGAAAGCACCGGCCTGGGCCTGGACATCGGCGACTCAGACCGAATCTGTTTCCCAATCCCCGGCACTCTCAGCATCGAGCCTTGGCAGAAGCGCCCGACTGCGCAACTGCTGATGACCATGCACGAACTCGAGGGCCAGCCATTCTTCGCCGACCCGCGTGAAGTGCTGGCCAATATCGTGCGCAAGTTCGACGACATGGGCCTGACCATCTGCGCCGCGTTCGAACTGGAGTTCTACCTGATCGACCAGGACAACGTGAACGGTCGTCCGCAATCGCCACGTTCGCCGGTGTCCGGCAAGCGTCCGATGTCGACCCAGGTGTACCTGATCGACGACCTCGACGAATACGTCGATTGCCTGCAAGACATCCTCGAAGGTGCGAAAGAGCAGGGCATCCCGGCTGACGCCATCGTCAAGGAAAGCGCCCCGGCGCAGTTCGAAGTCAACCTGCATCACGTGGCCGACCCGATCAAGGCGTGCGACTACGCGGTCCTGCTCAAGCGTCTGGTGAAGAACATCGCCTACGACCACGAGATGGACACCACCTTTATGGCCAAGCCGTATCCGGGCCAGGCGGGCAACGGTCTGCACGTGCACATTTCGATTCTCGATAAAGAAGGCAACAACATCTTTGCCAGCGAGGATCCCGAGCAGAACGCCGCGCTGCGTCACGCGATCGGCGGTGTGCTCGAGACCCTGCCGGCGCAGATGGCCTTCCTTTGCCCGAACGTCAACTCGTACCGTCGTTTCGGCGCACAGTTCTACGTGCCGAACTCGCCGAGCTGGGGCATCGACAACCGTACCGTGGCTGTGCGTGTACCGACCGGCTCGCCAGACTCGGTGCGCATCGAACACCGCGTAGCGGGCGCCGATGCCAACCCTTACCTGCTGATGGCGTCGGTCCTGGCCGGTGTTCATCACGGCCTGACCAACCAGATCGAACCGGGCGCCCCGGTGGAAGGCAACAGCTACGAGCAAAACGAGCAGAGCCTGCCGAACAACCTGCGCGATGCACTGCGCGAGCTGGATGACAGCGAAGTCATGGCCAGGTACATCGACCCGCTGTACATCGACGTGTTCGTGGCGTGCAAGGAAAGCGAGCTGGCCGAGTTCGAGAACTCCATCTCGGACCTTGAGTACAACTGGTACTTGCATACGGTCTGATTGGCAGCTGCCCGCCACACCCTTGATGGCGGGTGACTACCCCTGTAGGAGCGAGCTTGCTCGCGAAAAACCCGATGGCGCCGAGGTGATTCAGGTTTCCCGCGTGATCATTGACTTCCTTCGCGAGCAAGCTCGCTCCTACAGGGATCGGGTTTCAAATGTTTGATTGAGGGCATTCAGCCCGACGATCACCTATTCCCCTGCGTCGAGTCACAACCATGACAAACACTCGCAGCGACTGGGAGCAACGCTTCCAGTCCCTCTCTATCGAAGGTCGCGCATTCATTGACGGCCAATACTGCGCGGCCGCCAGTGGCGCCACGTTCGAATGCATCAGCCCCGTGGACGGTCGTTTCCTGGCGAACGTCGCCAGCACCGACGAAGCCGACGCCAATGCAGCAGTCGCCGTCGCACGCCGTACCTTCGAATCCGGCGTGTGGGCCAACCTGGCCCCGGCCGAGCGCAAGCGCATCCTGATCCGCTTCGCTGATCTGATCCTGGCGAACCAGGAAGAACTGGCCCTGCTCGAAACCCTCGACATGGGCAAGCCGATCAGCGATTCGATGAGCATCGACATTCCGGCGACCGCCAACGCGATCCGCTGGACCGCCGAAGCCATCGACAAGATCTACGATGAAGTCGCCGCCACGCCCCACGATCAATTGGGTCTGGTGACGCGCGAAGCGGTCGGCGTGGTCGCGGCCATCGTGCCTTGGAACTTCCCGCTGATCATGGCCAGCTGGAAATTCGCCCCGGCCCTGGCGATGGGCAACTCGTTCATCCTCAAGCCTTCGGAAAAATCCCCGCTGACCGCGATCCGCATCGCCCAGTTGGCGCTGGACGCCGGCATCCCGAAAGGCGTGTTCAACGTCCTGCCGGGCTACGGCCACACCGTCGGCAAGGCGCTGGCGCTGCACATGGACGTCGACGTGCTGGCCTTCACCGGCTCCACGGCGATTGCCAAGCAACTGATGATCTACGCCGGACAAAGCAACATGAAACGCGTCTGGGCCGAAGCGGGGGGCAAGAGCCCGAACGTGGTGTTTGCCGACGCGCCGGACTTGCGCGCGGCAGCACAGGCAGCGGCCAGTGGCATCGCCTTCAACCAGGGTGAGGTCTGCACCGCCGGTTCTCGCCTGCTGGTGGAGCGCTCGATTCGTGAGCAGTTCATCCCGCTGCTGGTCGAGGCGCTGCAAGCCTGGAAACCGGGGCATGCGCTGGACCTTGCAACAACGGTCGGCGCGGTGGTCGATCAGCGTCAGCTGGAAAACGTATTGCGCTACATCGAAGTCGGCAAGCAGCAGGGCGGTCAACTGATCGCCGGCGGCAGCCGTACCCTCGAGGACTCCGGTGGCCTGTATCTGGAACCGGCGATTTTCGACGGTGTGACCAACGCCATGACCATCGCCCGGGAAGAAATCTTCGGCCCGGTGCTGTCGGTCATCACCTTCGACACCTTCGATGAAGCCCTGGCGATTGCCAACGACAGCATCTTCGGCCTGGCCGCCGGCGTGTGGACCAGCAACCTGAGCAAGGCCCACACCTTCGCCCGCGGCCTGCGTGCCGGCAGCGTCTGGGTCAACCAGTACGACGGTGGCGACATGACCGCGCCGTTCGGCGGGTTCAAGCAGTCGGGTAACGGTCGGGACAAATCGCTGCACGCGTTCGACAAGTACACCGAACTCAAGGCGACCTGGATCAAGCTCTGATAACAATAAAGCGACGGTCGCCGGCTCTGTCGGCGGCCATCGGAGAAATGTATGAAACAAGACTCTTTTAACCAACAGCATGTAAACAGCTACTACGCCGCCACCCGCAACTTCACCGGTGATTTTCCGGTGCTGGAAGGGGCGGTGGACTGCGACGTCTGCGTGATCGGCGCCGGCTACACCGGCCTGTCCTCGGCCCTGTTCCTCGCTGAAGCGGGCTACAGCGTGACCGTGCTCGAAGCGGCGAAAGTCGGCTTCGGCGCCAGCGGTCGCAACGGCGGGCAACTGGTCAACTCCTACAGCCGCGACGTCGATGTCATCGAAGAGCGTTATGGCGACAAGACTGCTGAAATCCTCGGCAGCATGATTTTCGAAGGCGCCGACATCATTCGTCAGCGCATACAGCACTACGACATCCAGTGCGATTACCGTCCCGGCGGTATCTTCGCGGCGATGAACAAGAAGCAACTCAAGGGCCTGGCCGAGCAGAAGAAGAGCTGGGAACGCTACGGCAACAAGAACCTGAAAATGCTCGACGCGGCCGACATCAAGCGCGAAGTCGGCTCCGACGCCTACGTCGGTGGCCTGCTGGACATGCAGGGCGGCCATATTCACCCGCTGAACCTGGCTCTCGGCGAAGCCTCGGCGATCATTGGTCTGGGCGGCAAGATCTACGAGCAATCGGCGGCGGTGGAAATCACCTACGGCGAGCCCATCACCGTGCGCACTGCCAAAGGCGTGGTGAAGGCCAAGTACCTGCTGATCGCCGGCAACGCCTACTTGCCGCAGGGCCTCGACAACCGCGTGACCAGCAAGAGCATGCCGTGCGGTTCGCAGATCGTCGTCACCGAGCCGTTGTCGGAAAAGCAGGCCCGCAGCCTGATCAAGAACAACTACTGCGTCGAAGACTGCAACTACCTGCTCGACTACTACCGCCTGACCGCGGACAACCGCCTGCTGTACGGCGGTGGCGTGGTCTACGGTGCGCGCGAGCCGGACGACATCGAACAACTGATCCGCCCGAAAATCCTCAAGACCTTCCCGCAATTGAAGGACGTGAGGATCGACTACCGCTGGACCGGCAACTTCCTGCTGACCATGTCGCGCATGCCGCAATTCGGTCGTATCGAGAAGAACGCCTATTACATGCAGGGCTATAGCGGTCACGGCGTTACCTGCTCGCACCTGGCCGGCAAACTGATCTCGGAAATGATCCGTGGCGACGCCGAGCGTTTCGACGCGTTTGCATCCTTGCCGCACATGCCGATGATCGGCGGGCGCACCTTCTCGGCGCCGTTGACCGCCCTCGGCGCCGTGTACTACTCGCTGCGCGACCGTTTCGGCATCTAAGCCTTACCTCGCCGGCGGCTTCCAGAAACAGGAGTTGCCGGTTTTTTATCCGATACACCGCAGTCCACTTGTGGGAGCGAGCCTGCTCGCGAAGAGGCCATATCAGCCAAAATCGATGTCGCCTGACACACCGCTTTCGCGAGCAGGCTCGCTCCCACAGGTCGTTTTTTTCTGCCGTTTATCGAACCTGCTGAGCATTACGAACAAACGTGATTTAATAGCCGCCTTTCACGTTTCCGGGACCGGAAAACGGCGTGATCCGCGCCTGCACTCCACCCATCCATTATCCCTGTAGGAGCGAGCTTGCTCGCGAAAGCGTTGGTTCAGTCGACATCAATGTTGAAGGTCAGATCGCAATCGCGAGCAAGCTCGCTCCTACAGGTTTGGCACATAAGGCTGTCATGGACACGGGCTCACGACTCAAACTAGTACGCGAAAGCTACAAAATGTCCCAGCGCGAGCTGGCCCGGCGTAGCGGCGTCACCAATGCAACCATCTCCCTGATCGAACAGAATCGGGTCAGTCCTTCCGTCAGCTCGCTGAAGAAATTGCTGGAGGGCATCCCCATGTCCCTGGCCGACTTCTTTACCTTCGATCAGCCACCGCGCGAACACCAGTACGTCTTCCGCGCCAACGAACAGCCCGACCTTGGCCGCCATGGCCTGCGCCTGCTGCTGATCGGTGCGTCCGTGCCGAGCCGGCAGATGCGCTTGCTGCGCGAGCAATACGCACCGGGCGCCAGTTCCGGGGAAGAGCCGATCGTGCATTCCGAAGGCGAGGAGTGTGGGTTGGTGACCCGTGGCACGGTGGAATTGACCGTGGATGGCCAGGTGAGCGTGCTGAACGCCGGGGATGGTTACTACTTCCCGACGACGTTGCCGCACAAGTTTCGCAATATCGGGGCGGATGAGGCGGAGATTATCAGTGCCAACACGCCCGCCAACTTCTGATGTGAAGGCAGCCGGTCAACTGGCGCAATACCTGTGGACGAGCCTGCAAACCCCTTGACCGAACAGGTCCTCGAAAAAAGCGGCCTGCAGGACGCCAAATGGCCCCTGCGGGTAAATTCCTTCGCGATTTCGCACGCCCGGATTAATAGGCAACGTCTACGGTAAAGTTGGCGATTGGTCGGACGTGAAACCAAGCTTCGACCGGATAAGCGTAGACGCTTCAGTGTTCGGTGACTCGATTGAACCAACTTCGCCAATAGCGTCTAAATTTCAGGGAATATTCCCCACCGCGAAGGAATGAATCATGTTCAGGACTCGATCATTGATTGCAGCTGTTACCTGTTTGACTCTGGTCTGCGGCTCGGTGACGGCGCTGGCTGATCCCGGTAACGGCCAGGGTAACGGGAAGGTCAACCATGGCAACCAGGGCGGTCATGGCAACAAGAACAAGAGTTCCGGCGGTGGTGAGGACTGGAGCAATGGCCCGAGCATAAACCGTGGCAGCGTGCTCGAGATCATTGGCGTGAATACGGGCTACTGGAGCCCCGGGCCTGATTTGCCACCGGGTATTCAAAAGAACCTCGCCCGAGGCAAACCGCTTCCACCCGGCATTGCGAAAAAACTGGATGGCCGACTGGCCGGCAGGCTGCCCCACTATGATGGCTACGAATGGCAGCAAGTCGGCACGGACCTGATCCTGGTTGCGCTGGCCACCGGGCTTGTCTATGAAATTCTCGACGGTGCGTTTGATTAACCTGTGGAAGGTAGTCTTCCCGCTGTTTCAAGGTGCTCCAGCCATCTGTCGTGGTATTTGAACTGTTGGAGGGATATCGCGTCATACGTCACGCGATATCAACCACCTATGGAAGCCATCATGCTTTTAAAAAACAAGAGTCTCGTTGCTGTAATGTCATGCGCCATGATGCTTGCAGCCGCCCCGTTACTCCCTGATAGCCTGTCGATCATGGGTTCCGCATACGCGAAGGACGGCGGTGGCG
>NZ_JAHBDJ010000038.1:0-50600 GCF_019956375.1 Pseudomonas sp. GL-R-19
CTCTCCTACTCGGGTGCTGTCACACCAGTGCTAATGACGGTCTCTGCCCCGCGCACGCTCTTCAACTCTAGCTCCCTCAGTTTGCTGCGCGACAGCGCGGCGTCGAAGACGAGGCGGCCCCTCCTACAGATGTACGCCGATTCCCTGTAGGAGCTGCCGCAGGCTGCGATCTTTTCTGTCCGCACATCCAATGAAACAGGCTCACAAGGTGAAAAATATGCGCCGGCGCTTTATAGTGGCCGACCTCCGTTTCATCAAGTAGCCGAGCCCCATGTCCGAGCCACGCAAGATCCTCGTCACCAGCGCCCTGCCCTATGCCAATGGTTCGATTCACCTCGGCCATATGCTGGAATACATCCAGACCGATATGTGGGTGCGCTTCCAGAAGCACCGCGGCAATCAATGCATCTATGTCTGCGCCGACGACGCCCACGGTTCGGCGATCATGCTGCGCGCGGAAAAGGAAGGCATCACCCCGGAACAACTGATCGCCAACGTCCAGGCTGAACACAGCGCCGACTTTGCCGACTTCCTGGTGGATTTCGATAATTTCCACTCCACTCACGCCGAAGAAAACCGTGAGCTGTCGAGCCAGATCTACCTGAAGCTGCGTGACGCCGGGCACATCGCCACGCGCTCGATCACCCAGTATTTCGACCCGGAAAAGAAAATGTTCCTGGCCGACCGCTTCATCAAGGGCACCTGCCCGAAATGCGGCACCGAAGACCAGTACGGCGACAACTGCGAAAAATGCGGCGCGACCTACGCGCCAACCGACCTGAAGGATCCGAAGTCGGCGATCTCCGGCGCCACCCCGGTGCTCAAGGATTCCCAGCACTTCTTCTTCAAGCTGCCAGACTTCCAGGCCATGCTGCAGACCTGGACCCGCAGCGGCACCCTGCAGGATGCCGTAGCCAACAAGATCGCCGAATGGCTGGACGCCGGCCTGCAACAGTGGGACATCTCCCGCGATGCGCCGTACTTCGGTTTTGAAATCCCCGACGAGCCGGGCAAATACTTCTACGTGTGGCTGGATGCACCGATCGGCTACATGGCCAGCTTCAAGAACCTGTGTAACCGTACGCCAGAGCTGGACTTCGACGCGTTCTGGGGCAAGGACTCCACTGCCGAGCTGTACCACTTCATCGGCAAGGACATCGTCAACTTCCACGCCCTGTTCTGGCCAGCCATGCTCGAAGGCGCGGGCTACCGCAAGCCGACCGGGATCAACGTACACGGCTACCTGACCGTCAACGGTCAGAAGATGTCCAAGTCCCGTGGCACCTTCATCAAGGCCCGGACCTACCTGGACCACCTGTCGCCGGAATACCTGCGCTATTACTACGCGGCCAAGCTGGGCCGTGGCGTCGACGACCTCGACCTGAACCTCGAAGACTTCGTGCAGAAGGTCAACTCCGACCTGGTGGGCAAAGTCGTCAACATCGCCAGCCGTTGCGCCGGTTTCATCAACAAGGGCAATGCCGGCGTGATGGTCGACACCAACGCCGCGCCTGAACTGACCGAAGCCTTCCTGGCCGCCGCCCCAGGCATTGCCGACGCCTATGAAGCCCGCGACTTCGCCCGCGCCATGCGCGAGATCATGGGCCTGGCCGACCGCGCCAACGCCTGGATCGCCGACAAGGCACCGTGGTCGCTGAACAAACAGGAAGGCAAGCAGGATGAAGTCCAGGCCATCTGCGCCACCGGCGTCAACCTGTTCCGCCAACTGGTGATTTTCCTCAAACCTGTGCTGCCGCTGCTGGCCGCCGACGCCGAGGCGTTCCTGAACGTCGCGCCGCTGACCTGGAACGACCACGCGACCTTGCTCAGCAACCATCAGTTGAACGAGTTCAAGCCGCTGATGACCCGAATCGACCCGGTCAAGGTGCAAGCCATGACAGACGCCTCGAAAGAAGACCTGACCGCCAGCCAGACCGACACCGGCGACGCCGCGCCTGCCGGCAATGGCGAACTGGCCAAGGATCCGCTGTCGCCGGAAATCGAGTTCGACACCTTTGCCGCCGTCGACCTGCGAGTCGCCCTGATCGTCAAGGCAGAACACGTGGAAGGCGCCGACAAGCTGTTGCGCCTGACCCTGGACATCGGTGACGAGCAACGCAACGTGTTCTCCGGGATCAAGAGTGCCTACCCGGACCCGTCCAAGCTCAATGGTCGCCTGACCATGATGATCGCCAACCTCAAGCCACGGAAAATGAAGTTCGGCATTTCCGAAGGCATGGTGATGGCGGCGGGTCCTGGCGGTGAAGAAATCTACCTGCTCAGCCCTGACAGCGGCGCCAAGCCAGGTCAGCGCATCAAGTAAATTTCTGCACTGAACCGATCCCACAGTCGTGCCTGGCGCGACTGTGGGATTTTCATGTCTGGCCCACCCTCCCGCCTTGCCGGATAATGCCTAAGCTTTTCAGACCATCTCCTGTAGGAGCGAGCTCGCTCGCGATGGTCGTTAACGATAATGCGTGCCCACAGGTTGAACGTGGCGCTCTTGAGTCCATCGCGAGCAAGCTCGCTCCTACAAAAACTACCGTTCCTGCCGGCACCAACAATGACCGAGATCCTGCTTACGCTTATCAGCACCGCCCTGATCAACAACCTCGTGTTGCACTGGCCGCTGGGCGTCGATCCGCTGTTGGGCAGCCAGCGCGGGCAGGTCCATGCCTTGGGCATTGCGACCACGTGCCTGATGCTGGTCGTGGGCATGCTCGGCTACGCGCTCTATCACTGGCTGCTGGTGCCGCTGCAATTGACGCCGCTGCGTCTGTTTGTGTTTCTGCCATTGAGCGTGCTGCTGATCAGCCCGTTGTTGAAGTTGCTGGCCCGGGTGTTTTCGACATTGCCGTTCGAGGACCTCTGGCCGTTGCTGCTGGGCAATGCTGGCGTGCTCGGCGTGGCCTTGCTCAACGTTCAGCAAGACAAGGGCTTCTTTCACGCCACAGCCTTGAGCCTTGGTGCAGGGCTGGGCTTCTGGCTGGTGTTGAGCCTGTTCACTGATTTGCGTGAACATACGGCCGACAACGATGTTCCCCTGCCCTTTCGCGGCCTGCCGATCGACCTGATTGGTGCCGGCCTGATCGCTGTGGCTTTTCTCGGATTCAGCGGACTGATCAAAACATGAGTCTGATTCAACGCATCGACGCACTCTTGCCGCAAACCCAATGCGGCAAATGCGGCCACCCCGGGTGCAAGCCGTACGCCGAAGGCATCGCCAGCGGTGAGCCGATCAACAAGTGTCCACCCGGTGGCAAGGAAACCATCGCGGCCCTGGCCGAGTTGCTGAAGGTGCCGGTGCTGGAACTGGACATCACTCGCGGCTCGGCACCTGCGCAGATCGCCTATATCCGCGAAGCCGAGTGTATTGGTTGCACCAAGTGCATTCAGGCCTGTCCGGTCGATGCCATCGTCGGCGCGGCCAAACTGATGCACACGGTGATCATCGATGAGTGCACCGGTTGCGATCTCTGCGTAGCACCATGCCCGGTGGACTGCATCGAAATGCGCCCGCTGCCACTGGACACTGTATTGCCGGTTGTCGGGGGGCTGGCCCTCACACCGCAAGCGCGGCAGGCCCGCACCCTCAAGCGCGATCACGCACGGCGCCGCTTCGAACAACGCAATGCCCGCTTGCAGCGCGAAGAACAACAGAAAATCGCCGAACGCCAGGCCCGGCAACGCGCCGCGCAACCCGCCGAGGCGTCTGTCGACCCGGTTCAGTCCGCCCTCGAGCGTGTTCGCGCACAGAAAGCCGCCAATGCCGATGCCGCGCTGAAAAAGGCGAAAATCGAGGTGGCGATGAGTCGGGCGCAACTGCACAAATCGCTGAAGGCCTTCGGACATCCGCCAACCTTCGAACAGCAATCGCAGCTGATTGTCCTGCAACATCAGTATGAAGCCGCCGAGCAAAACCTGGCGCAACTGGAAAGCGTCGCACCACCTGCCCCCGCGCCAACGATCACCGCTGTGTCGTCAAATGATGCCGATCTGAAACGGGCCAAGATCCAGTTGGCCATGCGCCGCGCCGAACTGAAAAAGGCTCAGGCCAACGAAGCACCGGCAGAACAAATCGAAGCCCTGGAGCGCGCACTCGGCGAAGCCGAACGCCTGGTGGACGCCCATGCCAGCCCTTGAAGCGGTTGATGATCGCCTGCAACAGGCGATGAAACTGGTGCTGCTGGCCACGCTGCCGGGAATGCTGGCGGCGTTCTGGCTATACGGCTGGGGCGTGTTGATCAACCTGGTTCTGGCGGCCGCTGCTGCGCTGGCCGTCGAGGCCGCCGTTGTGCAATGGCGCAAGCGGCCGCTGCGACCAACCCTGAGTGACGGTAGCGCGCTGGTCAGTGCCACCTTGCTGGCTCTGGCGCTACCACCTTACTGCCCATGGTGGCTGCCCCTCAGTGCTGCCGCTTTTGCCATGGTGTTTGGCAAGCACTTGTATGGCGGTGTCGGCTCGAATCCCTTCAACCCGGCGATGCTCGGCTTTGCTTTGGTGCTGGTGACCTTTCCCCAATCAATGACCCATTGGCCCTCGTCCCATGGCATGGATCTGCTGAGTGGCTTGCAGCAAGTGTTCGGTGTCGGCCAGGCGCCGGATGCATGGGTGCAGGCTACGGCACTGGACAGTCTGCGGATCAATAAAAGCCTGACCATGGATGAACTGTTTGCCGGCAACCCGGCATTCGGCCACTTTGGCGGTCGGGGAGTGGAATGGATGAGCCTGGCGTTTCTGGCAGGTGGATTGTTTCTCCTGCAACGGCGGGTGATCAGTTGGCACGCCCCGGTCGGCATGCTGGCCAGCCTGTTCATCATCAGCTTGCTGTGCTGGAACGGGTCGGGCTCCGACTCCCATGGTTCACCGCTGTTTCATCTGCTTAGCGGCGCGACCATGCTGGGGGCGTTCTTCATCATCACCGAACCGGTATCCGGCGCCAGAAGCCCTGGCGCGCGACTGCTGTTCGGCGCTGGCGTCGGACTGCTGACTTATCTGATTCGTACCTGGGGCGGCTATCCGGACGGCATCGCCTTTGCTGTGTTGTTGATGAACCTGTGCGTGCCAGCGCTGGAACGGTTCGTAGTGGCCAGGCAACTGCCGGAGGCGCCATGAGCCGGTCATCAAGCATCACGCTTCTAGTGCTTCTGGCCGCGACGGGCATTGGCGTGACGTACTTCCTGCAGCTCAGCAGTGCGCCGCGCATTGCTGCCGAACAGCGAACGATCGACAGCCGAAACCTGCTGGACCTGATCGCGTCAGGCAGCTACGACAATCAACCACTCGAACACCCCATCAGGGTCGAATCAACCGCCCTGGCCAATAGCACCTTGCTGGGTGGTTATCTGGCGACCCGGGCCGATCAACCCGTCGCGGTACTGCTGCGCAGTCAAACTCTTGGCTACGCCGGTGCCATCGACCTGATGATTGCTGTCAATGCCAATGGCAGGTTGCTGGGCGTCAAAACCCTCAAACAGTCGGAAACCCCAGGACTGGGTGCGCGGATCGCCGACTGGCCCAATGCCTGGCTTCAGGTTTTTTCCGGCAGGTCTCGAACAGAACCGGGCGACAGTGGCTGGGCATTGAAAAAGGATCAGGGACAGTTCGATCAGATCGCAGGTGCGACTATCACCTCAAGGGCGGTGATCAATGCCATCCACGATGCGTTGCGCTACTTCGATGAACACCGGCAACAACTGCTCGGAAACCCTGCCAATGGATAACTCATCAACCCTGCGCAACGCCTTGATGCTGACGCCGCTGATCGGCGCTACCGAGTCGCTGATGGCCGCACTTGGCCTGTGCCTGATGTTCATGGTGGTGACCCAGTTGTTCAGCCTGGCCATGGGCGCCCTGCGATCCCGACTGGTCCCCGCGACCCGCTTGCTCGCCAGCATCCTGTTGGCGGCCACGCTCACCAGTTGTGCGGAACTCATGGCACAGGCCTGGTCGCTGCAATGGCAGCAGCATTTGGGGTTTTATGGCGCTTTGATCGCCTTGCAATGCGTCGTACTGGAACACACCGAGTTCTTTCAGAGCGATTGGCGTCAACGCCTGCGACTCAACGGCCTGTTTGCCACGCTGATGATCGCGCTGGGCCTGCTGCGCGAACTCATCGGCAACGGAACACTTGGAAATCATCTACCGTGGCTGTCCAGTGCAACGCAAACTGACTGGCAAGGTTGGATACTGATGGCCGATGGCGGTCTGCACCTGGCCACATTGGTCCCTGGCGGGTTCATTCTGCTCGGACTGCTGATCGCCGCCTGGCAGGCCTGGCGACCCAGGCCCACACATTGATCGTCTTCGAGGAAACGCACTGCCCATGAATGCCGCAAAACGTCTGGAAATTTTCCGCAGGCTGCACGAGGACAACCCGGAACCAAAGACCGAACTGGCCTATTCCTCACCGTTCGAATTGCTGATTGCCGTGATTCTCTCGGCGCAGTCGACCGATGTCGGCGTCAACAAGGCCACAGCCAAGCTGTTCCCGGTCGCCAATACCCCGGCAGCGATCCATGCCCTGGGTGTCGAAGGACTGTCGGAGTACATCAAGACCATCGGTCTGTACAACAGCAAAGCAAAAAACGTGATCGAAACCTGCCGTCTGCTGATCGAGCGCCACGCCGGTGAGGTGCCACAAACCCGCGAAGAGCTGGAAGCACTGCCCGGCGTCGGCCGCAAGACCGCCAATGTGGTACTCAATACGGCATTCCGTCAGTTGACCATGGCCGTCGACACGCACATTTTCAGGGTCAGCAACCGGACTGGCATTGCGCCTGGCAAGAATGTGATTGAAGTCGAGAAAAAACTGATGAAATTCGTGCCCCGGGAGTACCTGCTCGACTCCCATCACTGGCTGATCCTTCACGGCCGCTATGTTTGCCTGGCCCGCAAGCCCCGATGCGGGAGCTGCCGGATCGAGGACTTGTGCGAATACAAGCACAAAACCTCCGACGATTGAGGCGCTATTAGGTTTTTTGATTTGCCGATTGAAAAAATCTTTTTTACCCGCCGGGAGATTGTCGCTATAAGGAGCGCCAAAGGCCTTCTTAGCCTGGAGCAACTAAATGAGTACTGGCAAAGAGCAATTGGACGTAGAAGACGATTTCACCACCGCCGAAACCGATGACGCTGAGCCGGTGGTTGAAGTAGCGAAAACTAATCTGAGCAAACGCCGCACCATCGACAACCTGCTGGAGGAGCGCCGACTGCAAAAGCAATTGGCCGATTACGATTTTGACTTATGACACCTGAAAGCCTCCCGAAACGGAGGCTTTTTTTTAAGTGCCATACTCTGGTAGACGCCCCTTGTCGCACAGTTACGTCATCACACCAGACCATTGCGTTGTGCCAACTCGATCAAATCGACCAGAGACCTCGCATTCAGTTTGAGCAACAGACGGGTCTTGTAAGTACTGACTGTTTTATTGCTGAGAAACATTCCATCGGCAATCTCTTTATTGGTCTTTCCTCGGGCCAACTGTTGCAGGACCATCATTTCCCGCCCCGACAATCGATCAACCATATCGGCCTCACTGGCATTCCCCAAACTGCAACGCACGGTATGCAAGGCTTGATTAGGAAAGTAACTGTAGCCTGACAACACGGCCTTTATCGCACTGAGCAACTCCGTCAGGTCTTGTTGTTTGCAGACATAACCGGCCGCCCCGGATTGCATGCAACGCATCGAAAAATGCCCCGGCGCCTGGGAAGTCAGAATCAGCACTTTCATCGGCATTGAGGTCGAAGACAAACGCGCGATGACTTCCAATCCGTCCAGCTTCGGAATCCCGATATCCAGAATGACAATATCCGGCATAAGTTCGCGGGCCAGTTGCAGTGCATCCACACCATTATCGGTTTCTGCAATAACTTCGTAGCCATGACGTTCCATTAGCATACGTACCGCAAGACGAATGACGGGGTGATCATCCACGATCAGCACTTTATTCATGGGCAAGTCCAATTTTCGCTGTTCGAATTTTTAGAGCCCGCACAATAGCCTAGTCGTTTCACCCATGGCATGTCGCCCCTTCCGGCCACCCACACCAAGAGACATCCCCTACAAACAACACGGATTTCTCCTACAAAAATCCCTCGAACGGAATGAGTTGAAAACTGTGTCAGCGTCAGTGTGTCGCACTTTCCAGCAGCTGCCTCTATCGATTTACGACCAAAATTTTCCGAGATCCGGCCTGAACAGTCGCGCCCTGACAAACATAAGCCTCTACTCCTTCGTTAAAACGTAACTGATATTTTCGCACTCAACATTCACACCAGAAATATCACACACCAAGCATCCAATTACTCTTACAGCAAATAATATTTTTTGAGCAATCATTAAAGCACCACCAACACTTAAAAAACCGAAGAAAATACAACAACTACTACATCAAACCATCCCCATAAACCATTCGAGAAAAGACAATAGAGCATGAATATAGAACATGATAAAAAACGAATTAACAACCCGATGACAATTATCGCGATATTCGCAGCGCTCTCTGAGACTTCGGCAGCCGTTTCTCTACCCTTCCTTGACCAAGAGGAAAGAGAACTCTATGTCTGGTTTCTGATCAGCTTTCCGTTTTATTTACTTTTGCTTTTTTTCGCGACACTCAACTTCAACTACAGATCACTGTATGCGCCTTCCGACTTTGAAAAGGGCAAACACTTCATGAAAGTCATGGATGATGCCGGGCGGCCGGAAAAAAAGGCGGCCGGGAAGTCCTCTGGGAGTTCCGCTCTGGAAACGTCAACGGATGACCGGCAGTCAGCTCGGACGCCCTGCGGCGCACAGGGCCCGCCAACGGGGATTGGCCTGCAATCCACCGTATTTGTTCAGCATCAACTTCAGTTACCGGAGTTTATAAAAGACCTGTACATCGTGGATGCACGCTGGATGAGCAAGGAGGTCGAGTTTGGAGCGCTGCTGGAAAAAATCCAGAGGCCGCGGGAAAAGACGGCGTACGTGATTCTGTTTGTCACGTGTGCCGTTTCGGAGGCTTTACTGAAAGCCAGCGCGCTTAAATATTCAAAGCAGACCAGGAAGCGCAGTGCCGCCTTTTATGTGGCCTACAATCTGGATTCGCACAGGTTGTCGGTCATTGATCAAGCCGGACAACCAGCAGACAACAACACGTAGAACAGGACAGACCACTGGAAGGAGAAAAACAGGAAATCGTCAGCGCAAACGCAAACACACGACAACGTAGTAACTGGCGTCACACCCCGTTTTCAGGTACCTGACCTCGTCGAGGACGAGGTCAGGTACCCATCACGATCTCAAAGGTCTCAGAACAGCTTCCGGCCTTTGTTCGCTGCAATGCGCATGCGCAAGGCGTTGAGCTTGATGAAGCCCGCTGCATCCGCCTGGTTGTACGCGCCACCATCTTCTTCGAAGGTCGCGATGTTGGCGTCGAACAACGATTCGTCAGACTTGCGACCCGTAACGATCACATTGCCCTTGTACAGCTTCAGGCGAACAACACCGTTCACGTGGGCCTGGGACGCATCGATCATTTGTTGCAGCATCAGACGCTCAGGGCTCCACCAGTAACCGGTGTAGATCAGGCTGGCATATTTCGGCATCAGCTCGTCCTTGAGGTGAGCCACTTCGCGGTCCAGGGTGATCGATTCGATCGCACGGTGAGCGCGCAGCATGATGGTGCCGCCAGGGGTTTCGTAGCAGCCACGGGACTTCATGCCCACATAACGGTTCTCGACGATGTCGAGACGACCGATACCGTGTTCACCACCGATACGGTTCAGGGTCGCCAGCACGGTGGCCGGAGTCATTTCGACGCCGTCCAGCGCGACGATGTCGCCGTTGCGGTAGGTCAGTTCCAGGTATTGCGGTTTGTCTGGAGCGTTCTCCGGGGAGACGGTCCATTTCCACATGTCTTCTTCGTGCTCGGTCCAGGTGTCTTCCAGCACGCCGCCTTCATAGGAGATGTGCAGCAGGTTGGCATCCATGGAATACGGGGACTTCTTCTTGCCGTGGCGCTCGATCGGGATCGCGTGCTTATCGGCGTAGTCCATCAGCTTTTCACGGGACAGCAGGTCCCACTCGCGCCAAGGGGCGATCACTTTCACACCTGGCTTCAAGGCGTACGCACCGAGCTCGAAACGAACCTGGTCGTTACCCTTGCCGGTGGCGCCATGGGAAATGGCGTCTGCACCGGTTTCGTTGGCGATTTCGATCAGGCGCTTGGCGATCAGCGGACGAGCGATGGAAGTACCCAGCAGGTACTCGCCTTCGTAAACGGTGTTGGCGCGGAACATCGGGAAAACGAAGTCGCGCACGAACTCTTCGCGCAAGTCGTCGATGTAGATCTCTTTAACGCCCATGGCCTGAGCCTTGGCGCGTGCAGGTTCGACCTCTTCGCCCTGACCCAGGTCAGCGGTGAAGGTCACCACTTCACAGTTATAAGTATCCTGCAGCCACTTGAGGATCACCGAAGTGTCCAGGCCGCCGGAATACGCCAGAACGACCTTGTTTACGTCCGCCATGCCATCACTCCACGGGGTTCTACGGAAAGCCGGGAAGTCTACCGCTCATACAGAATAATTTACAGTGGCGCGACAGCTTATGACGACGAAGCGACAGATTATGTCGAGGGAGCGACGATGACCAAATAGTCAGGAAGTTGCCGAAACGGCCGCTTTCGTCGCTTGCGGGGCGACTTGTTCCACTGGTGCTCCGCGCTCCAGGCGTACCGCTACCCGACGGTTCTTCGCGCGGTTGGCACTGTTGGTATTAGGCGCCAGCGGATAACGCTCGCCATGGAAACGCACGGTAATTTGCGACTCCTGGATGCCGTTGGCCTTGAAGAACTCCATCACTGCCAGGGCCCGGCGCCGCGACAGGTCACGGTTGGTCAGGCGGTTGCCGCTGTTGTCAGAGTGACCGTCGAGCTCGATGTGATTGACCGTCGGATCGGCCTTCATGTATTCCAGCATCACCTGCAGCTTGGCCTTCGCGGCACTGTCGAGTTCGATTCCGCCGCCGGGGAAGCCGATGTCGGATTGCTTCACCTGCTCGAAGTTCTGCGGCAACAGTTTGGCCACGCAGCCTTGATAATCGGCAAACGCCTTGGTGAACCTGACCGGCAGCAAGCGCACTTCCGACACCCGGCCATCCCCCGCGGAATGGCGAACCACCGGGCTGCGACCGTCCATCAGTCCGCTGATCAGGCGCCCGGCCTGAACCTGCGAGCTGTTGAACAACACGTTACCGCTACCGATTCTCACCGTACCCAGGTTGATATCATCACGCCCCGGTTGCCAGGGTGCCGCAGCGGCCAGCAAGGTCGCTGAACCGCCGCCGATCATCGGATTGTAGGTTTTCAGACGAAAAGTCGCCTGCTCGCCGGCACGACGCACGAACTCGCCCGAACCGAAGTCGGTAATCGGCTGAGTCAGGCGGCACTCGAACTTGTCACCTTCGACCGCCCACTCAATGCTCTCCAGACGAGTCTGGAAAGTGAGCGCCATCGCGGGAAGGCTGGCAAACACACTGAGCAAGGCTAAATAACGCTGGCGCACGGGAGGCTCCACTGGCTTCTACAACAAAAAGACCGACACACACATGTTTACGGCATACCTGTTGGATATCGGAAGCTTCCAGCAAAACTTGATAGCGAGTGCCTGCAAGTGTCTTTTCCGGTAGCATTCCCCTCAGTTTGACCCGCCTGGAATCCCCTCATGTCCGACCGCCTGACCCTGCTGCGTCCCGACGACTGGCACATTCATCTTCGCGATGGTGCCGTGTTGACCAATACCGTCGCGGATGTCGCGCGCACCTTTGGCCGCGCCATCATCATGCCCAACCTGGTTCCACCGGTGCGCACCGCGGCCGAAGCCGACGGCTATCGCCAGCGGATTCTCGCTGCCCGCCCGGCCGGCAGCCCGTTCGAGCCACTGATGGTCCTGTACCTGACCGACCGCACCCAGCCTGAAGAAATTCGCGAGGCCAAGGCCAGTGGATTCGTGCACGCCGCCAAGCTGTACCCGGCCGGCGCGACCACCAACTCGGACTCTGGCGTCACCAGCATCGACAAGATCTTCCCTGCACTCGAGGCCATGGCCGAAGTCGGGATGCCCTTGTTGGTTCATGGCGAAGTCACCCGTGGCGATGTCGACGTGTTCGACCGCGAAAAAATCTTCATCGACGAGCACATGCGTCGTGTGGTCGAGCGTTTCCCGACCCTCAAAGTGGTCTTCGAACACATCACCACCGCCGACGCCGTGCAGTTCGTCAACTCGGCTTCGGCCAACGTTGGCGCAACCATCACCGCGCATCACCTGCTGTACAACCGCAATCACATGCTGGTGGGCGGGATTCGGCCGCACTTCTATTGCCTGCCGATCCTCAAGCGCAATACCCACCAGGAAGCCCTGCTCGACGCCGCCACCAGCGGCAGCGAGAAGTTCTTCCTCGGCACTGACTCGGCGCCCCACGCCCAGCACGCCAAGGAAGCGGCCTGCGGCTGCGCCGGTTGCTACACCGCCTATGCGGCCATCGAGATGTACGCCGAAGCCTTCGAACAGCGCAATGCGCTGGACAAGCTCGAGGCCTTCGCCAGCCTCTACGGCCCTCGGTTCTATGGTCTGCCGGCCAACACCGATCACATCACCCTGGTCCGCGAAGAATGGACCGCCCCGACCAGCCTGCCATTTGGCGAGCTGACCGTTATCCCGCTGCGCGCCGGTGA
Organism: Pseudomonas sp. GL-R-19; assembly: GCF_019956375.1. Lineage (NCBI taxonomy): Bacteria > Pseudomonadati > Pseudomonadota > Gammaproteobacteria > Pseudomonadales > Pseudomonadaceae > Pseudomonas > Pseudomonas sp. GL-R-19. The sequence continues at coordinate 12,721 of NZ_JAHBDJ010000038.1, forward strand.
AAAACTGCGCTGGCGCCTGCTGGAGGAACACGCGTGAGTGAAGACCATTTCGACGACGAACTGGAAGGCAACGGCGGCGGAGGTGGCCCTCGTCATCCAATGGCGGCCAGGTTCCGTGGTTACCTGCCGGTTGTCGTCGACGTAGAAACCGGTGGCTTCAATTCGGCCACCGATGCCCTTCTGGAGATCGCCGCGACCACCATCGCCATGGATGAAAAGGGTTTTGTTTACCCGGATCACACCTACTTCTTCCGTGTCGAGCCGTTCGAAGGCGCGAACATCGAAGCGGCGGCCCTGGAGTTCACCGGGATCAAGCTCGATCACCCGCTGCGCATGGCGGTGAGTGAAGAGTCGGCCCTGAACGATATTTTCCGCGGCGTGCGCAAGGCGCTAAAGGCCAACGGCTGCAAACGGGCGATTTTGGTTGGGCACAACAGCAGCTTCGACCTGGGCTTCCTGAATGCTGCGGTTGCGCGGCTGGACATGAAGCGCAACCCGTTCCATCCGTTCTCCAGTTTCGATACCGCAACGCTCGCTGGCCTGGCCTACGGTCAAACCGTGCTGGCCAAGGCTTGTCAGGCAGCGGACATCGATTTCGATGGCCGCGAGGCTCACTCGGCCCGTTACGACACCGAGAAGACCGCTGAGCTGTTCTGCGGCATCGTCAATCGCTGGAAACAAATGGGCGGTTGGGAAGACTTCGACGATTGATTGTTCTTTGTAGGAGCGAGCTCGCTCGCGATGGACTTGAGAACGCCGCGGGGTGTCAGACTCCCAGCGTTATCGTTCACGTCCATCGCGAGCAAGCTCGCTCCTACACAGTCCCGGCGTTATCCCGCCCATAAAAAAACCGGCCTCGAAGGCCGGTTTTTTTGTACCTGATTTTTATAGCTGGAGCCTGCGCCTTACAGAGCGGCAGCGTGCTCGGTCAGGTAAGCCGCAACGCCTTCTGGCGAAGCGTTCATGCCTTTGTCGCCTTTTTTCCAGTTGGCAGGGCAGACTTCGCCGTGCTCTTCGTGGAATTGCAGAGCGTCGACCAGACGCAGCAGCTCTTCCATGTTACGGCCCAGCGGCAGGTCGTTGATGATCTGCGAACGGACAACGCCTTTGTCGTCGATCAGGAACGCGCCACGGAAAGCCACGCCGTCAGCGGACTGAACGTCATAGGCTTTCATGATTTCCTGCTTGATATCGGCAGCCATGGTGTAGCGAACTTCGCCGATACCGCCATTGTTGACCGGCGTGTTGCGCCATGCGTTGTGGGTGAAGTGCGAGTCGATCGACACAGCGACCACTTCAACGTTACGCGACTTGAACTCGGACATGCGGTTGTCCAGAGCGATCAGCTCGGACGGGCATACGAAGGTGAAGTCCAGTGGGTAGAAGAACACCAGGCCGTATTTGCCTTTGATCGCCGAAGACAGGGTGAAGCTGTCAACGATCTCGCCATTGCCGAGTACGGCCGGTACGGTGAAGTCAGGGGCTTGTTTGCCTACGAGTACGCTCATTGGATATCTCCTGGTGTAATAGCGTGAGAAACAGGGTTCGAATCAGCCTGCCACCCTGAGGCGACAGCCCTGTGACACGATCCCCGGTCGCAAAAGACCGTCCATCATACACCGCGTGTTTGAGCTGGCTTAGCTGTTTTTTCCCGGCACGATGAAATCCTCATCGGTTTCATATCACCGATTTGCCAGGCAGACCGTTCGTCAGCCATCCCCACTTATGACGAAAAGCGCACCGAAACCACTTTGACAATCATTCTCGTTAACATTAAGATCCATCGCAATTGAGTCACAATCAGCGACGGTCCTTCCTTATGTATGTTTGCCTCTGCACTGGCGTCACCGACGGTCAAATCCGCGATGCGATCTATGAAGGATGCTGCAGCTACAAGGAAGTCCGAGTGGCCACCGGCGTTGCCAGTCAATGCGGTAAATGTGCCTGCCTCGCCAAGGAAGTGGTCCGCGAGACCCTGACCAAACTGCAAACGGCCCAGGCTGCAATTCCTTTTCCAGCGGAATTTACTGCCGCTTAACTATCGAATTTCAAAGAACCGGACATATGTCCGGTTTTTTTATGCCTCAAAATCAACTAGTTATGCTCTAGACGCGGAACACAAACATTCTTATTCCGATTAATTTTCATTTAAGTTTCAATAACTTAGGTTTGACACCCTTAAATACGCGGCTCAAACTCTGCCCTATTGACAGCTAATAAAGGGCAGGACCCCACCATGAAAGGCGACGTTACAGTCATCCAGCATCTCAACAAGATCCTCGCCAATGAGCTGGTCGCGATCAATCAATACTTCCTGCATGCGCGCATGTATGAAGATTGGGGCCTGAACAAGCTCGGCAAGCACGAGTACCACGAATCCATCGACGAGATGAAGCACGCGGACAAGCTGATCAAGCGAATCCTGTTCCTTGAAGGCCTGCCGAACGTCCAGGACCTGGGCAAGCTGCACATCGGTGAGCACACCAAGGAAATGCTGGAGTGCGACCTGCGTATCGAACGCATCGGTCACGCGGATCTCAAGGTGGCTATCGCTCATTGCGAAACAGTCGGCGACTTCGGTAGCCGTGAGCTGCTTGAAGATATCCTCGAGTCCGAAGAAGAACATATCGACTGGTTGGAAACCCAGTTGGGCCTGATCGATAAAATCGGGCTCGAGAACTATCTGCAATCGCAGATGGGCGAAGAGTAGGAGCTGCCGCAGGCTGCGATCCTGGGGGATTGCAGCGGCAACTTTGCAGTAACTATCCAGACACAATAAAAAGCCCCGCCCTCTTTCGAGTGGCGGGGCTTTTTATTGCCTCCTGTAGGAGCGAGCTTGCTCGCGATGGTCGTTAACGATTACGCGGCAAGCCTGACAACCCGCGGCGTTTTTTAGTCCATCGCGAGCAAGCTCGCTCCTACATACAGCGAATCAGGCTTCGGTCTTTGGAGCAGCGGCTTCGACGGCAGCCTTGATGGTGGCTTGCAGCGAACCGTCAGCCGCCATTTCAGTCATGATGTCGCTGCCGCCGACCAGCTCACCACCGACCCACAGTTGCGGGAAGGTTGGCCAGTTGGCGTATTTTGGCAGGTTGGCGCGGATTTCCGGGTTCTGCAGGATGTCCACGTACGCAAACTTTTCGCCACACGCCATCACGGCCTGCGCGGCTTTTGCGGAGAAGCCGCACTGCGGGGCATTCGGCGAGCCTTTCATGTAAAGCAGAATGGTGTTGTTGGCAATCTGCTCTTTAATCGTTTCGATGATATCCATGGAGCACCTCGGCTGAACTTTCCGACTCATGGGTCGGCACGGTGGCGCATTGTAACGGAAAGCCGAGCGCCCTGCTCGGTCTCTCCGTCAGTATGATTCAAGCCGCCGCCACAGTCACTGGCACGCCATTGAACGCGGCATTTCCCGAGAGTTCGTCAATCTGGCGTTCGTCGGTCAGGTCGTTGGCGCTTGAACCCGGCTGACTGCTGGCAATCGACATTTGCACGCCGGGCCGCGCGTGACCCCAGCCGTGAGGCAGGCTGACCACGCCCTTCATCATGTCCAGACTGCCAAGCACTTCGACTTCGATCTCCCCCACCCGCGAGCTGACCCGCACACGCTGTCCGTCGCTGAGACCACGACTGGCCAGGTCGTCCGGATGCATCAGTAACTGATGACGCGGCTTGCCCTTCACCAACCGATGATAATTATGCATCCATGAGTTGTTGCTGCGCACATGCCGGCGGCCAATCATCAACAACTCGTCGGCGGGCGGTGCCTTCAAGGCTGCAAAGCGCGTCAGGTCAGCGAGAATCGCGGCCGGTGCGGCCTGGATGCGTTGATTGGCAGTCTTCAGGCGTGGCGTCAGGTTAGGCTTGAGCGCGCCCAGATCGACGCCATGGGGATGATCGAACAAGGTCGCCAGCGACAGCTTGTGCTCTGAATTGTCGCCGTACATCCCCATGCGCAAGCCGCGATCGATCATTTGCGCCGGGGCGATGGTGGGCTTCAACTCTTTGCCGGTCCTGGCGGCAAATGCCTTGGCCAACCCGACGAAGATCTCCCAGTCGTGCAATGCACCTTCGGGCTTGGCGAGGATGGCGCGATTGAAACGACTGACGTTGCGCACCGCAAACAAGTTGAATGTGGTGTCGTAATGATCGTTTTCCAGCGCCGATGTGGACGGCAGGATCAAGTCGGCGTAACGCGTGGTTTCATTGATGTACAGGTCGATACTGACCATGAATTCCAGCCCGTCCAGCGCCTGCTCGAGCTTTCGGCCATTAGGCGTGGACAGCACCGGATTGCCCGCCACCGTGATCAGCGCCCGCGCCTGCCCTTCCCCCTCGGTGAGCATCTCCTCGGCCAGCGCCGACACTGGCAGTTCTCCGGCGTATTCCGGGCGCCCGGAAACCCGGCTCTGCCACAGATTGAAATGCCCGCCCGAGGTCGACGCCACCAGGTCCACCGCCGGCTCGGTGCACAAGGCACCACCCACGCGATCGAGATTGCCGGTGACCAGATTGATCAACTGCACCACCCAGTGGCACAGCGTACCGAAGGCCTGGGTCGAAACGCCCATGCGGCCATAGCAGACTGCACTCGGTGCCGCGGCGAAGTCCCGCGCCAATTGGCGGATCTGTTCGGCCGGTACGGCGCACAACGGGCTCATGGCTTCGGCAGTGAACCGCGCGACGGCCTCCCGCACGTCCTCCAGGCCGTCCACCGGCAGATGGCTGTCGCGGGTCAGACCTTCTACGAACAAGGTGTTGAGCAGCCCGAACAACAGCGCGGCATCACTGCCCGGGCGCACGAACAGATGCTGATCGGCAATCGCCGCCGTTTCACTACGACGAGGGTCGACCACCACCACTTTGCCACCCCGGGCCTGTATCGCCTTCAAGCGTTTTTCCACATCCGGCACGGTCATGATGCTGCCGTTCGAAGCCAGTGGGTTGCCACCCAGGATCAGCATGAAATCGGTGTGATCGATGTCGGGGATCGGCAGCAACAAACCGTGGCCGTACATCAAATGGCTGGTCAGGTGATGGGGCAATTGATCGACCGAAGTGGCGGAAAACCGGTTGCGGGTTTTCAGCAGGCCGAGGAAGTAGTTGCTGTGGGTCATCAGCCCGTAATTGTGCACGCTCGGGTTGCCCTGATAGGCCGCCACTGCGTTTTGCCCGTGACGCTCCTGAATGGCGGCGAGGCGTTCGGCGACCAGATTGAATGCCGCTTCCCACTCGATGGGCTGCCACTCATTGCCCACCCGCTGCATCGGCTGATGCAGTCGATCCGGATCGTTCTGAATGTCTTGCAACGCCACGGCCTTGGGGCAGATGTGCCCACGACTGAACGTGTCATGGGGGTCGCCCTTGATCGAAGTGATCTGGACGTTTGCGCCATCGACCTCGGTGGTTTCGATGGTCAGGCCACAGATGGCTTCACACAAATGGCAAGCACGGTGATGGAGAGTCTTGGTCATGGCCAGTCTCTGTCTTGTTATGGGCGGGCAACGTTGGCCACGGAAACAAAACTATGGCGCCAGACCCGCCGCCACGCCAGCGACGTTCGTCTTGTGAATCGAGGGTTATCAGGCCAGCCGATGGCCGTCGGGCATCAGTTCGGAGGCAGCCTGAGCGGCGCCTGCAAGTGGATTTCCTGAAGGGTTTCAATCGGCCTGTGAGGGCCATGTACGCCGGTCAGCTCGCCGATCAGGCTACCGTGTTCGTCGAGCCCGGCGCTGATGAATGACAGGTCAGAAACCGACTGTCAGCGTACCGTTGCCGCCCCGTTTGATTGCCAAGCCCCGAGAGGCCGGTGTACAAATGAGCCGCTGCTATAAGGAATCAGGCTTCAAAGCGCTACTTCGGTGAACCCGTAGCACCTCTGAAACTCCCTAAAAACTGTAGCCCTATTGGTAAGACGCGACATTTAATTATAAGATCGCGCCTTCCCCTATTTCGTCGCCCCGTGCGGCTTACGCCGCAGGTCTCGCCCGTTGTTCCGTTAAACAAGGCTTTGAGCATCTGCGGTTTGTAGCAAAAAGGTAGTCAATGATGAGCGCAAGGCACTTTCTCTCCCTGATGGATTGCACGCCCGAAGAGCTGGTCAGCGTGATCCGTCGAGGCGTTGAGCTCAAGGACCTGCGTAACCGCGGCGTACTGTTCGAGCCTCTGAAAAACCGCGTCCTGGGGATGATTTTCGAGAAATCCTCGACCCGTACCCGGATCTCCTTCGAGGCTGGCATGATCCAGCTCGGCGGCCAGGCGATCTTCCTGTCGCCACGTGACACCCAACTGGGCCGTGGCGAGCCGATCGGCGACTGCGCCATCGTCATGTCGAGCATGCTCGACGCAGTGATGATCCGTACTTTTGCCCACAGCAACCTGACCGAATTCGCCGCCAACTCTCGCGTGCCGGTGATCAACGGCCTGTCCGATGACCTGCATCCGTGCCAGTTGCTGGCGGACATGCAGACCTTCCTCGAACACCGCGGCTCCATCCAGGGCAAGACCGTGGCCTGGATCGGCGACGGCAACAACATGTGCAACAGTTATATAGAAGCGGCGATCCAGTTCGACTTCCAGTTGCGCGTGGCCTGCCCGGAAGGCTATGAGCCCAATCCTGAATTCGTGGCCAAGGCCGGCGATCGGGTCACCATCGTTCGCGACCCGAAAGAAGCCGTGCGCGGTGCACACCTGGTGAGCACCGACGTCTGGACCTCCATGGGTCAGGAAGAAGAAACCGCCAAGCGTCTGAAGCTGTTCGCACCGTACCAGGTCAACCGCGCCCTGCTTGACCTGGCCGCTGAAGAGGTATTGTTCATGCATTGCCTGCCGGCGCACCGCGGCGAAGAAATCAGCGTCGACCTGCTCGACGACAAACGTTCGGTGGCCTGGGATCAAGCCGAAAACCGCCTGCACGCGCAAAAGGCCCTGCTCGAGTTTCTCGTCGAACCGGCGTATCACCACGCATGAGCCAGCCTTTACTGCTTAACCTGCGCAACCTCGCCTGCGGCTATCAGGACCAGCGTGTAGTACAGAACCTGAACCTGCATCTGAACGCTGGTGACATTGGTTGCCTGCTCGGCTCTTCAGGCTGCGGCAAGACCACCACGCTACGGGCGATAGCCGGCTTTGAACCGGTACATGAAGGCGAAATCCAGCTGGCGGGCGAAACCATCTCCAGCGCCGGCTTCACCCTCGCGCCGGAGAAACGTCGCATTGGCATGGTGTTCCAGGACTACGCGCTGTTTCCGCATTTGAGCGTGGCCGACAACATCGCCTTCGGCATTCGCAAGCATCCGCAAATGGATCGCGTTACCGAAGAACTGCTGGAACTGGTCAACCTGAAGAACCTCGGCAAGCGCTTCCCCCACGAACTTTCAGGTGGCCAGCAACAACGTGTCGCCCTGGCCCGCGCGCTGGCACCGGATCCGCAATTGCTGTTGCTCGACGAGCCGTTCTCCAACCTCGATGGTGAATTGCGCCGCAAGCTCAGCCACGAAGTACGCGACATCCTCAAGGCCCGAGGCACCAGCGCGATTCTGGTGACTCACGACCAGGAGGAAGCCTTCGCAGTCAGTGACCACGTTGGCGTATTCAAGGAAGGTCGCCTGGAACAGTGGGATACGCCCTACAACCTGTATCACGAACCGCTGACACCCTTCGTGGCGAGTTTCATCGGCCAGGGTTATTTCATTCGCGGTCAGTTGAGCAGCCCGGAGTCGGTGCAAACCGAGCTCGGCGAATTGCGCGGCAACCGGGCCTACACCTGGCCGGTAGGCGGTGCCGTGGACGTGCTGCTGCGCCCGGACGACATCGTCTACGCGCCGGACAGCGCACTGAAGGCGCGAATTGCCGGCAAGACGTTCCTGGGTGCGTCGACCCTCTATCGCTTGCAGCTGCCGACAGGCGCACAACTGGAATCAATCTTCCCGAGCCATGTCGATTGCCTGGTCGGGGCGGATGTGGGTATTCGTGTCGCGGCTGAACACCTGGTGCTGTTCCAGGCGTCCGGCAGCACGGCGGCGCAGATTCCTGCTGTTGAATCCGGTGTCCGGCGGTACAGCACCGCTAGCTGATACACAAAAAACCCTGTAGGAGCGAGCTTGCTCGCGAAAAACGTCTGGATAACGCGTTCCTTCCGGTTGCACGCGTTATCGTTGTCGTCCATCGTCGGGTCGCCGCCCGGAGCAAGCTCGCTCCTACACTGGATTTGCGTCATCCCAGCATCAGTGTGCCGCTGGCAACCAAGGTCGCATTCCCGCCGATCTTCACCCGATCGCCTTCCAGTCGACAGAACAATTCCCCACCCCGCGCCGAACGCTGAAAAGCCGTCAGGCTCGACTTGCCCAATTGCTTTGACCAGTACGGAATCAGAAGGCAATGGGTCGATCCGGTTACCGGGTCTTCATTGATGCCGATTGCCGGGGCGAAGTAGCGGGAAACGAAATCGTGCTGGCTGCCACGCGCCGTCACGATGGCGCCCAACCATGGCAGTTTCGCCAGGGCCACCATGTCCGGTTTGCAGTCGAGCACGGCTTGCTCCGACTCCAGCACCACGAACAGCTCATTCGAACCCAGTACCTCGACAGGCTTCACGCCCAGTGCACGCTCGATGTCCGGGATCAGGTTCACCGGCGACGCAGTGATCGCCGGGAAATCCAGCCACAGGCGCCCACCCTCACGGGTCACGCTCAACGGGCCGGATTTGCAGGTGAAGTCCAGTCGCTCGACGGGCTCTTTATAGATCTCAAACAACACATAGGCACTGGCCAGTGTCGCGTGACCGCACAATGGCACCTCGGTGGTCGGCGTAAACCAGCGGATGTGCCAGCCCTGCCCTTCGCGCACGACAAATGCCGTTTCGGCGAGGTTGTGCTCGGCGGCAATCTTCTGCATCAATTCATCGGCGAGCCAGGTATCGAGCCGATAGACCATCGCCGGGTTACCACTGAATGGCTGATTGCTGAACGCGTCGACCTGATGAAACTCTAGCTGCATAACCTTCTCCCTTGGTTTGTCCGCTGAGCATGCAGTGCCGGCCGAACCACCGCCAGTGACAGAGCGGGCTGATTTTCACCATACAGCGCTGCACTTGCTTCGATGCTCACGCCCGACCGATATCGGCAAACTTCGCTTGGGTGTGTTCGGCCAGCACCGCCGGTGCCAGCTCAACTTCCAGCCCACGTCGACCCGCACTGACAAAAATGCTGGCGAAGGGCTGGGCCGAATTATCAATGAAGGTACGCAAACGCTTTTTCTGCCCCAGCGGACTGATCCCGCCCAACAAATAGCCAGTAGAGCGCTGCGCTGCCGCCGGGTCGGCCATTTCGACCTTTTTCACGCCCGCGGCGTGGGCCAGTCCCTTCAAGTCCAGGCTGCCGACAACCGGCACCACGGCCACCAGCAACTCGCCCTTTTCGCTGGCCGCCAGCAGGGTCTTGAACACCTGCGCCGGATCGAGCCCGAGCTTTTCCGCCGCTTCCAGCCCGTAGGAGGCAGCCTTCGGGTCATGTTCGTAACTGTGTACGCGATGTTCGGCCCGAACCTTTTTCAACAAATCCAATGCGGGGGTCATGACAGCTCCAGACTGGGCGACAGAAGAAAAATACTGCGCCGGATTCTAGGACATTGATCGCTAAAAGGCTCCAGGGCAGCGCATCCATAACGCCATTGCCTGGCCATCCCATTGCGCAATGACTCGTTCATTCATGCAACGAATAGTTTTTTTGTGACCGATGGTTCACTTTCGACCTTTGACATCAGCGTTTCTTGTCTATATTTTTTCGTTTCTGAAACTGCACGAAACGTCCTACCGCTGCACCCAGCAGAAAACCGCGACCAGGATGGGGATCCTGCCTCGGCGAAAACCGCGCTCCGACCATGATGGGAAAAAGCGCCACACAACAAAAAAAATGAGGTTTCAATGACAACTGCTTTACAACAACCGTCGCTCTCGAGCCAATGCATGGCCGAGTTTCTGGGTACGGCGCTGCTGATCTTTTTTGGTACAGGTTGTGTTGCCGCGCTCAAAGTCGCGGGTGCCAGTTTTGGCTTGTGGGAAATCAGCATTATCTGGGGCGTCGGTGTCAGCATGGCGATCTACCTCACCGCCGGAGTTTCCGGAGCTCATCTGAACCCTGCCGTCAGCATTGCCCTGAGCATTTTCGCGGACTTCGAAAAACGTAAATTGCCTTTCTACGTACTCGCCCAGGTGGCAGGTGCCTTCTGTGGAGCGTTGTTGGTTTACACGCTTTACAGCAATCTATTCTTCGAATTCGAACAAACTCATCATATGGTGCGTGGCACTCAAGCCAGCCTTGAACTCGCATCGGTGTTCTCTACCTTCCCGAATCCTGTACTGACCACTGCCCAGGCGTTTCTGGTCGAGGTGATCATCACGGCCATCCTGATGGGCGTGATCATGTCCCTGACCGATGACAACAACGGCCTGCCCAAAGGCCCGTTGGCACCGCTGCTGATCGGCCTGCTGATTGCGGTAATCGGCAGCTCAATGGGACCGCTGACCGGTTTTGCCATGAACCCTGCGCGGGACTTCGGCCCTAAACTGATGACTTTCTTCGCTGGCTGGGGTGAAATTTCCTTCACCGGCGGACGCGATATTCCGTATTTCCTGATTCCTGTTTTTGCACCGATTGTCGGTGCCTGCCTCGGCGCCGCTGCCTATCGCGGGCTGATTGCCCGCCATCTGCACGGCGCTGTACCTGCTACAAAGGATGCAACAGCTGCCATTGACGGCAAACCCAGAACTTCTTGATACCGTTGGCGCGTGCCCCTGCCCTTTGATCACGCGCCAGACCTCACTCCCTTATTTCGTCCAAGGCAATCGACATGACCGACACACAGAATAAGAACTACATCATTGCCCTCGATCAGGGTACGACCAGCTCCCGCGCGATCATTTTCGACCGCGACGCGAACGTGGTCTGCACCGCCCAACGGGAGTTCGCACAGCACTACCCGCAAGCCGGTTGGGTCGAGCATGACCCGATGGAGATCTTCGCCACCCAAAGCGCCGTGATGGTCGAGGCCCTGGCACAAGCCGGCCTGCACCACGACCAGGTAGCAGCCATCGGCATCACCAACCAGCGCGAAACCACTGTGGTCTGGGACAAGAACACCGGCCGCCCGATCTACAACGCCATCGTCTGGCAATGCCGACGCAGCACCGAGATCTGCCAGCAACTCAAGCGCGATGGCCACGAGCAATACATCAGCGACACCACCGGTCTGGTCACCGACCCGTACTTCTCCGGCACCAAGCTCAAGTGGATCCTCGACAACGTCGAAGGCAGCCGCGAACGCGCGCGCAACGGTGAGCTGCTGTTCGGCACCGTCGACAGCTGGTTGATCTGGAAATTTACCGGCGGCAAGGTGCATGTCACCGACTACACCAACGCTTCGCGCACCATGCTCTTCAACATCCACACCCTGGAGTGGGACGCGAAGATGCTGGAAGTCCTCGACATCCCGCGTGAGATGCTCCCGCAAGTCAAATCGTCGTCCGAGATCTACGGCCACACCAAAAGCGGCATCGCCATCGGCGGCATTGCCGGTGACCAGCAAGCCGCTCTGTTCGGCCAGATGTGTGTCGAGCCAGGCCAGGCGAAAAACACCTACGGCACTGGCTGCTTCCTGTTGATGAACACTGGCGACAAAGCCGTGAAATCCCGACACGGCATGCTGACCACCATCGCCTGCGGCCCGCGTGGCGAAGTGGCCTATGCCCTGGAAGGTGCGGTGTTCAACGGCGGCTCCACCGTGCAATGGCTGCGTGACGAACTGAAGATCATCAACGACGCCCACGACACCGAATACTTCGCCAACAAGGTCAAGGACAGCAACGGCGTGTACCTGGTGCCGGCCTTTACCGGTCTTGGCGCCCCCTACTGGGACCCGTACGCCCGTGGCGCCTTGTTCGGCCTGACCCGCGGCGTACGCGTGGATCACATCATTCGGGCCGCGCTGGAATCGATTGCCTACCAGACCCGCGACGTGCTGGACGCCATGCAGCAAGACTCTGGGGAGCGTCTGAAAGCTCTGCGTGTGGACGGCGGCGCAGTGGCCAACAATTTCCTCATGCAGTTCCAGGCCGACATCCTCGGCACCCAGGTCGAGCGTCCGCAAATGCGCGAAACCACGGCGCTGGGTGCGGCTTACCTGGCAGGCCTGGCCTGTGGCTTCTGGGGCAGCCTGGAAGAGTTGCGTGGCAAGGCCGTGATCGAACGCCAGTTCGAGCCGACACTGGACGAAGCCGCAAAGGAAAAACTCTACGCTGGCTGGAAAAAAGCGGTCAGTCGCACCCGCGATTGGGCGGCTGAGGACGAGGCTGAATAAGCTAACTCCAGTCCCCGTATCTGTATGTAACTGGTAGGGAGCGGATTCCTGCGGCATCATGGGCAAATTTTGCACGGCAGCCCAAAGGACGCCCCATGAATCTGCCTCCCCGTCAGCAGCAAATCCTCGAACTGGTCCGCGAACGTGGCTATGTCAGTATCGAGGAAATGGCCGCTCTGTTCGTAGTTACCCCGCAGACCATCCGCCGCGACATCAATCAGCTCGCTGAAGCCAACTTGTTGCGTCGCTACCACGGTGGCGCCGCCTATGATTCCAGTGTCGAAAACACCGCCTACGCCATGCGCGCCGATCAGATGCGCGACGAAAAACAGCGTATCGGCGAAGCCATTGCCGCACAGATTCCCGACCATGCCTCGTTGTTCATCAACATCGGCACGACCACCGAATCCATTGCCCGGGCACTGCTCAACCACAGTCACCTGAAAATCATCACCAACAACCTGCATGTGGCTTCGATGCTCAGCGCCAAGGACGACTTCGACGTGCTGCTGACCGGTGGCAATGTACGGCGTGACGGCGGCGTGGTCGGTCAGGCCAGTGTCGACTTCATCAACCAGTTCAAGGTCGATTTCGCCCTGGTCGGCATCAGTGGTATCGATGAGGACGGCAGCCTGCTGGACTTCGATTATCAGGAAGTGCGGGTATCCCAGGCGATCATCGCCAATGCCCGACAAGTGATCCTCGCGGCCGACTCCAGCAAATTCGGACGCAACGCCATGATTCGCCTGGGGCCGATCAGCCTCGTCGATTGCCTGGTCACCGATCAGCAGCCTTCCCCGGCGCTGGCGCAACTGCTGAACCAGCACAAGGTTCGGCTGGAAGTCGTTTAAGCCCTTTCCAGTCTTAAAAGATCGCAGCCTTCGGCAGCTCCTACAGGTTTGAGTGCATCCGTAGGAGCTGCCGAAGGCTGCGATCTTTTGCTTTTATGTTCGTATATTTTCCTTTAACGGCCCTTCGATGAGTATTTTCAATCGAAGCTGACTGGCTGTGCGCTTCTTTATGGGCTAGTATTTTCGAAAATGAACATTAATGTTCGAATTCAAATACAGAACTTCAAAGAATTCCGAGGCCGAGCCGATGCCCAATTCCAACTTGTCCATGCCCCCTCTCGCCGAGGTTTACGATATCGCCGTCATCGGTGGCGGGATCAATGGCGTGGGAATTGCCGCGGATGCCGCCGGTCGCGGTCTCTCGGTGTTCCTTTGCGAAAAGGATGACCTGGCCAGCCATACCTCGTCGGCCAGCAGCAAGCTGATTCACGGTGGCCTGCGCTACCTCGAACATTACGAATTCCGCCTGGTGCGTGAAGCCTTGGCCGAACGTGAAGTACTGCTGGCCAAGGCTCCGCACATCGTCAAGCAAATGCGTTTCGTATTGCCGCACCGCCCGCACCTGCGCCCGGCGTGGATGATTCGCGCCGGCCTGTTTCTCTATGACAACCTGGGCAAGCGCGAGCAGCTGGAAGGTTCGAAAAGCCTGAAGTTCGGCCCCGACAGCGCGCTCAAAAGCGAGATCACCAAGGGCTTCGAATACTCCGATTGCTGGGTCGACGACGCGCGCCTGGTGGTGTTGAACGCCATGGCCGCCCGGGAACAAGGCGCCCACGTTCACACCCAGACCCGCTGCGTCAGCGCTCGCCGTACCAAGGGCCTGTGGCACCTGCATCTGGAGCGCGCCAATGGCAGCCTGTTTTCGATCCGCGCCAAAGCATTGGTGAACGCGGCCGGGCCATGGGTCGCCAGGTTCATTCGCGATGACCTGAAGATGGAATCGCCATACGGCATCCGCCTGATCCAGGGCAGCCACCTGATCGTGCCGAAACTGTACGAAGGAGAGCACGCGCACATCCTGCAGAACGAAGATCAGCGCATCGTGTTCACCATTCCGTATCTGAATCACTTCACCCTGATCGGTACCACCGACCGCGAGTACACCGGCGATCCGGCGAAGGTGGCAATTACCGACGGCGAAACCGATTACCTGTTGAACGTGGTCAACGCCCATTTCAAAAAGCAAATCAGTCGCGACGACATCCTGCACAGCTATTCCGGCGTGCGCCCACTGTGCAACGACGAATCCGACAACCCGTCCGCCGTGACCCGTGATTACACCCTGGCGCTGTCTGGCACCGGCGAAGAGGCGCCGTTGCTGTCGGTGTTCGGCGGCAAGCTCACCACCTATCGCAAACTGGCCGAGTCGGCACTGACACAACTGGCACCGTACTTCAAGCACATCAAGCCAAGCTGGACCGCCAGCGCCACGCTGCCGGGCGGTGAAGACATGACCACCCCGCTGGCCTTGAGCTCGCGTATCCGCGACATATTCGACTGGGTACCGAGCGAGATCGCTCGCCGCTGGGCCACCACCTACGGCAGCCGCACCTGGCGCATGCTCGAAGGCGTACAGGACCTCAGCGATATGGGCGAGCACATCGGCGGCGGTCTCTACACCCGTGAAGTCGACTATCTGTGCAGCGAAGAATGGGCCACCAGCGCCCACGACATCCTCTGGCGTCGCAGCAAGCTCGGCTTGTTCACGACGGCGGCCGAACAGGAAAAGCTCAAGGACTACCTGAACAAGGTCGAACAGAACCGCAGCAAGATCGAAGCGGCCTGATCGATCACGGCACAAACAAAAGCCCCTGAATCTCGCGATTCAGGGGCTTTTTCGTATCGATGGATTTCAGTCACGCAAATCCGATTCGTGAATCGGCTGCTCACGGTGAGTCGCCCGCTGATACTGCGCCGGCCACACGGCCTTGTGCCCGCCCAGATCGTCATCTGCATGCAGCGCCCAGTACGGGTCGCGCAACAACTCACGGGCCAGGAAGATGATGTCCGCCTGACAGGTGCGCAGGATGTGCTCGGCCTGTGCCGGCTCGGTGATCATGCCAACCGTGCCGGTGGCCATGCCCGACTCCTTGCGCACACGTTCGGCGAAGCGGGTCTGGTAACCAGGGCCTGTGGGAATTTCGGCATTCACCGCCGTCCCGCCCGACGAGACGTCGATCAGGTCCACTCCCTGGGCCTTGAGGCGACGGGCGAGTTCCACGGTTTCATCGGGGTTCCAGCCGTCCTCCACCCAGTCGGTGGCCGATACCCGGACAAACACCGGAAATTCTTCAGGCCACACCGCACGCACCGCTTCGGTGACCTGCAACACCAGCCGAATGCGATTTTCGAATGAACCGCCATATTGATCGCGCCGCTGATTGCTCAATGGCGACAGGAACTGATGCAGCAGGTAACCATGGGCGGCGTGCACTTCTACCACCTTGAAACCGGCCTTTAGCGAGCGCTTTGCCGCATCGACAAAGGCCTGGATGACCTTGGCGATCTCGCCGTCATCGAGTTGTCTGGGTTGGGTGTGCTGTGGGTCGAATGCAATCGGTGAAGGTCCGACCGGCACCCAGCCGCCCTCGTCGGGTTTGACGCTGCCATGCTTGCCCAGCCATGGCCGATAGGTACTGGCCTTGCGCCCGGCATGGGCCAGTTGAATGCCGGCAACGGCGCCCTGGGCGTTGATGAAGCGGGTGATGCGTTGCAGGGGTTCGATCTGCTCGTCATTCCACAGACCGAGGTCCTGAGCGGTGATACGCCCGTCGGCGGTGACCGCCGTGGCTTCGGTAAACACCAGCCCGGCCCCGCCGACAGCACGGCTGCCGAGGTGGACCAGGTGCCAGTCATTGGCCAGACCGTCGGTGCTGGAGTACTGGCACATCGGCGATACCGCGATGCGGTTGGGCAGGGTCAATTGGCGAAGGGTAAAGGGTTCAAGCAGCAGACTCATGGGGCACCTCTCGAATCAGTGGGCAGGCTCCAGGTTCTGTTTGAATAGTCGACGAGTGACAGGAAAAAGGTACAGCACCCGCCCCCGCGGGCAAAAAATTCGACAAGACGTCACAAGGCTAAAATCAAGCAGTGTTTAGAGCCTAGTCGACATCGAGAGATGTCGCCCCCTTGTAGGAGCGAGCTCGCTCGCGATGGACGACAGGACACCGCGGGGTATCAGGTCCCCAGCGCCATCGTTCACGCCCATCGCGAGCGAGCTCGCTCCTACAGGTGTCGGATCAACGCGGTTCGATGTGGGCAATCATCAGCTGGACCGTCTCGTTGCCACGAAACTCGTTGAGGTCGAGCTTGTAGGCCAGTTCCACCCACTTGATGGTCGGATTCGGCCAGATGTCGCGGTCGATCCCGAAGGCAATGCCGTCGAGTTTCACCGAACCACATTCACTTTTCAGCACGACTTTAAGGTGCCGTTCGCCCACGACCCGCTGCTCGACCAACTGGAACACCCCATGAAACAACGGTTCCGGGAAGTGCTGCCCCCAAGGACCGGCATGCCGCAGGGCACGGGCCAGTTCCAGGTGGAACTCTTCCACCGCCAGGGTGCCGTCCGACAACAGGCGGCCAGTCAGGTCTTCTTCGCGCATCTGCCGGCGCACTTCAGCGTCAAAGGCTTCGGCGAACAAGGGGAAATTCGCTTCCGGCAGCGTCAGGCCGGCCGCCATCGCGTGGCCGCCGTACTTGGTGATCAGATTCGGATGCTGCGCCGCCACCACGCTCAGGGCGTCGCGGATGTGAAAGCCCTGGACCGAACGCCCCGAGCCCTTGAGCAGGCCATCTCCGGCATCGGCAAAGGCGATGGTCGGGCGGAAATAGCGCTCCTTCATCCGTGATGCGAGGATACCGATGACGCCCTGATGCCACTCGGGATCGAACAGGCACAAGCCGAACGGCATCGACTCCACCGGCAGATCCTTGAGCTGCGCCAGCGCTTCGCGCTGCATGCCCTGCTCGATGGATTTGCGATCCTGGTTCATGCCGTCCA
Source organism: Pseudomonas sp. GL-R-19 (assembly GCF_019956375.1). Taxonomy (NCBI): domain Bacteria; kingdom Pseudomonadati; phylum Pseudomonadota; class Gammaproteobacteria; order Pseudomonadales; family Pseudomonadaceae; genus Pseudomonas; species Pseudomonas sp. GL-R-19. The sequence continues at coordinate 29,932 of NZ_JAHBDJ010000038.1, forward strand.
ATTGAGCAGCCATTTCACGGGCCAGACCGGCGTCGTCGGTCAGCAGGCATTCGATGCCCAGACTCATGTCATCCAGGCGCCCCGCCGCGTTCAGGCGCGGGCCGACGATGAAGCCCAGGTCGGTGGAAGTGATGCGTGTGTGGTCACGCTTGGCCACTTCGAGGATCGCTTTGATCCCCGGTCGGGCACGTCCGGCGCGAATCCGTTCCAGGCCCTGATGCACCAGAATCCGGTTGTTGGCATCCAGCGGCACCACGTCGGCCACGCTGCCCAAGGCCACCAGATCGAGCAGTTCGCCGATATTCGGCTGCGGCTTGCTCGTGTACCAGCCAAGTTCGCGCAACCGCGCACGCAGGGCCATCAGCACATAGAAAATCACCCCGACACCGGCCAGCGCCTTGCTCGGAAACTCGCAACCGGGCTGGTTCGGATTGACGATGGCATCGGCCAGCGGCAGCTCGTCACCGGGCAAGTGGTGGTCGGTGACGAGCACCTTGAGCCCGGCCTTTTTCGCCGCAGCCACGCCTTCGACGCTGGAGATGCCGTTGTCGACGGTGATCAGCAAATGCGGCTGACGCTCAAGCGCCACTTCGACGATCTCCGGTGTCAGGCCGTAGCCGTAGTCGAAACGGTTTGGCACCAGATAATCGACATGCGCCGCGCCCAGCAAACGCAGGCCCAGCGTGCCCACGGTACTGGCCGTCGCGCCGTCGGCATCGAAGTCGCCGACGATCAGAATGCGCTGACGCTGTTCGAGCGCCGCCACCAGCAGATCCACGGCGGCATCGATGCCCTTGAGCTGCTGGAACGGAATCAACCGCGCCAGGCTCTTGTCCAGTTCTGCCTCGGATTGCACACCCCGCGCCGCGTACAGGCGGGTCAGCAGGGGCGGAATATCACCGAGGAATGGCAGGGTGTCGGGCAGCAGGCGAGGTTCGATGCGCATGGGGTGAAAGATGCTTCTCTTCAATACGTAGGATAAAACCGGGTGATGCGCTAAAGCGGCGAAAAATCAGCCGCGCTCACCGGCCAGCCACTGCAACTGGACTTCGTGCTGTCCACGGTCGTCGGTGACGAAGATCGTCCCTTCGCTGATCATCACGTCCCACTTGATAACGCGGGGCATGTCTTTGGCCAGGATTTCCAGGACTTCCTGGGGCACGGCAGCGATGTTGACGTTCTTCAGGTTTTTCACCGCCGGCACCACTTTGCCTTCCCACACGCGCAGGCTGCCATAGGCCAGCAGGCTGGTACGTTCAGTGCGGCGCGAGCACCAGGTCAGGCGCTCGGCATCGGGCTGGCCGACTTCGATCCAGTGCAGGACGCGGTCATCCAGGCTTTTTTCCCACAAGGCAGGTTCATCCACTTCCGACAGACCACGGCCAAACGACAGCTGCTCGTTGTACCAGAGGGCGTAGGCTAGCAGGCGCACGGTCATGCGCTCTTCGGTTTCCGAAGGGTGACGGGCGATGGTCTGCTTCACGCTCTCATAGACGCTGCGGTCAAGGTCGGTGAGGTTCAGTTCAAACTTGTAGGTCGTGGACGGCTGGGCCATGAACGGGCTTCTTGATACGAGGAAAGGCGGCAAGTCTAACCGATGCGCAAGGCAATCCACGAATTGAAGGTGATCAACCTGAAGCGCCTGACAGTCGGCTATGTTAAAACGCTGTACTCGCTCATCCTTTGTCCTGCAGGATCCCGCATGCCGCTCACCGCCAAACCGCTTTCCGGTCTGAAAGTCATCGAATTGGGTACCTTGATTGCCGGCCCGTTTGCTTCGCGTATCTGCGCTGAATTCGGTGCCGATGTGATCAAGGTTGAGTCTCCGGACGGCGGTGACCCATTGCGCAAATGGCGCAAGTTGTATGAAGGCACTTCGTTGTGGTGGTTCGTCCAGGCCCGCAATAAAAAGTCCCTGACCCTCAATCTCAAACACCCCGACGGTCAGGCGATCCTGAAACAGCTGCTGGGTGAAGCAGACATTCTGATCGAAAACTTTCGTCCCGGCGTCCTGGAGAAACTCGGCCTGGGCTGGGACGTCCTGCACGCCTTGAACCCGAAACTGGTCATGGTGCGGCTGTCGGGTTTCGGCCAGACCGGTCCGATGAAAGATCAGCCCGGCTTTGGTGCGGTCGGTGAATCCATGGGCGGTCTGCGCTACATCACCGGCTTCGAAGACCGGCCACCGGTGCGCACCGGCATTTCCATCGGCGACTCGATTGCCGCGCTCTGGGGCGTGATCGGCGCACTGATGGCCCTGCGTCATCGCGAGGTCAACGGTGGCCAGGGGCAAGTGGTGGACGTGGCGCTGTACGAAGCCATCTTCGCGATGATGGAAAGCATGGTCCCTGAGTTCGACGTGTTCGGCTTCATTCGCGAACGCACGGGCAACATCATGCCGGGCATCACCCCCTCCTCGATCCACACCAGCGCCGATGGCAAGCACGTGCAGATCGGCGCCAATGGCGACGCGATTTTCAAACGTTTCATGTTCATCATTGACCGGGAAGACCTGGCCAACGATCCTCTGCTGGCCAGCAACGATGGCCGCGATGCCCGACGCGACGAGATTTATGGCGTCATCGATCGCTGGGTCAACTCGTTGCCGCTGGACACGGTGCTGGCGCGGCTCAATCAGGCCGAGGTGCCGGCCAGCCGGATCTTCAGCGCCGAAGACATGTTCAATGACCCTCAGTACCTGGCGCGGGAAATGTTCCTGCAGGCCAAGCTGCCGGATGGCAAAGACTTCAAGATGCCGGGCATTGTGCCGAAACTCTCGGAGACACCCGGTGAATGTGAATGGGTCGGGCCACAACTGGGTGAGCACAACGCACAGGTACTCCAGGAACTTGGCTATGACGCGGTACAGATCGCAGAGTTGCGCAAAGACGGAGCCATCTGAACTGCAATACCTGTCCGGTTATATCGGCTGCACCGACACGCCAAAGGGCCGGCAGGCCATTGTCGAGATCAACCAGGTGCTGCGCCCCCTTCCCCGTGAACGCCTTGACGAGGCCTACGCCGCCTGGCTGGATCCAGAGAGTCGCAGCGATTACCTGAAAGACACCAAGGCGTTTTTTGACAATCTGGCGCAACCCTGACAAATCCCGGGCAAAAAGAAACCCCGGGAAGTGGGGAGACGACCCGGGGTTAAACGTGGTCTACCTGGAGACCAGTAGCAGCAAGCTACAAGCACCGGAGCACAATGCTTGATCCTGCTGTTATAAAGTCTGACTGACCTGGGCGCGGGAAGGTTCCCACAAAAATCCCTTCAATTGCGGCTGGCCAGAAGCTTGTCCTGCGCCGCATTACGCAATGCCGCGATGACACAAGGCTCAAGGCGTCCTTCAGCGATCAGCACGTCGCGATGCAAACCGTCGACCACATCCGTCAGTAGCCGTTTGTCATCCAATTGGACCTGATTGACCTCGCGCTCGACCACCGTCGCGCCGATAGCATTCTTCAGGGTTACCCGACATTCGCCACGAATGCCTGACGGGGTCAACGTGACCTGATACGGGCTCAGCGCCTCACCGAGCAACAAACTGATACTTTCCATCCCGATCACCACTCAATAGTCCGAAACAACGTGCCTGGGGCATGCCTGAAAAAGATGACCGCTGGCCCGAGAAGAAAGTTCTGGATACTGACCGCAAGCGAACCTGCAGCCCAGTCAAGAGAGCATGCACGTCGAACATGACAGAGAAAAAACGCAACCATCACGTCTGTCGAGTACGTCGGGCGATGTCGGCCCAGCCCCCCAACAATCCTCGTAGCTGGCCATCCGCCGTGTAAAACGGCACCGTCCACTGGTAGATATCCCTGACGCCGTCCTTGAACATCAATTGACGCTCGAAGAAGCGCGTCCTGCGCGTACTCAACTGCGCCAGAAACTCGGCGTGCAGCAGTTCCGCGGTTTGCCTGGGCATGACGTCGACCTCGATCAACTGCCGCCCCTGCATCCGGTCAAAACGTGTCGACAAAGCGTCCTCATAACTTTTGTTGCACATGATCAAGCGCCCTTGCAGATCACGGACAAACATCGGGTCAGGCATGGCATCCATCAGGGCATGCTGGAAGGCGAGCTGATCGCGAAGACTGCTTTGGGCCTCGACCCGCTGCCTGACCACCACCGCCAACCGCCGATTCCAGAGCAGGGACAACAGGCCGAACAGGCTGAGCACAAACATCCCCCAGCAGACCCACTGGTCAATCCGCTGCCAGAGGCCTGGCGGCTGTGACACGGTAGCGCCGCCGAACCACTTCAGGCGAAGGTCGCGCAGCTCCTGCGCAGGAAACGCCTCAAGTGCCTTGTTGAGGATACTCAGCAACTGTGGCTGACCTTTGCGCAACGTCAGATAATCCGCATCCCATTTGCCCGGCACCACAGCCCCGATCTGCAGCCGACCCGACGGAAAATGCTGGGCGCCGATTTCGTTTTCGATGGTGACGTAGGCTTCGTCGCTTTCAACCCAGGCACGGGCTTCGGCGTAGGTTTTAACCGAACGCAATTCGATGGACGGATAATCACGACGGATCACCGCTTCCAGTGCATGCCGGGTCGGCAGCACCAGTACCCGCTTCGCCATATCCTCCAGCGACTGCACCGGCGGCGTCCCAGCCTGCCCGACAAAGACCCATCCGGCACCGCCGAACGCATGGCTGAAATCGAGAAATACCTTGCGTTCGTCATTCATCGCCAGGGTCGTACTCAAATTCGCCGCGCCGCTTTCCAGATGGGCCAGCATCTGATCGGTGGAAAAAGACTGTTCGTAAACGAACTGCAACCCCGTCATGTCACTGATGCGCTTGAGCAGGTCACTGTTCAAGCCCGTCCATTGGCCATGTTCATCCTTGAACAGGTACAACGGATATTCCAGTGCCGTGACCACGACCCGTGGATGGCTGGCCATCCATTGCAACTCCTGGTCATTGAGCACGACCTTTGAGCGGGGGGCAGACATCCCGCGTTCCGGAATCGATGCAGGGTTCGCCCCTCCCCATTCGGCGATTCCCAGCATGCCGAATAAAAACAGCCAGCGTGCGGCTGGCTTGAACACACTTGTAAACAGCATTCCCACGTCCTTGGTGATCCATTCGCCTGTCCCTTCGCGGCGATAACACGACAAGTGTGCACGCAGAAATGAAAAAGCCCGTCAGGAGACGGGCTTCAAAATGTTACAGCGCTGACCGGTTACAGCGGCTTGCCGCGATTGCCATGCTGACTGACAAAGGCCTGCACGGCCTTCAGGTCATTTGGCAATACGGTGCAACGTTCGTCTCGTTCAAACAAATCAGAAAGATGTGCAGGCAGCTCGAGCTCTTTTCCTACGCCGGCTTTTTCCACGGCGTCCGGGAATTTAACCGGATGGGCGGTGCCCAGGATCACCATTGGAATGTCCAGGCTGCGACGGCATTCCCGCGCAGCTTTCACGCCGATGGCCGTGTGTGGATCCAGCACTTCGCCAGTCTGCTCGTAGACTTCGGCGATGGTTTCGCAGGTTTGCGCGTCATCCACGGCCAGCGAGTCGAACAACTTGCGGGCTTCGGTCCAGCGCTCTGGCTCGACGCTGAAACCGCCGCCCTGCTTGAACGAATCCATCAGCCCGGCGATGGACGCGCCGTTGCGACCATGCAGGTCGAACAGCAAGCGCTCGAAGTTCGACGACACCATGATGTCCATGGACGGCGACAGCGTGGCGTGCAGGGTTTCCTTGACGTACTGATTGCCGCTCATGAAGCGGTGCAGGATGTCGTTGCGGTTGGTGGCGACGATCAACTGGTTGATCGGCAGGCCCATGTTGCGCGCCAGGTAACCGGCGAAGATGTCGCCGAAGTTGCCAGTCGGCACCGAGAACGACACCGAACGTGCCGGGCCGCCCAGTTGCAGAGATGCGTGGAAGTAGTAAACGATCTGGGCCATGATCCGCGCCCAGTTGATCGAATTCACCGCCACCAGGCGCGTGCCCTTGAGGAAACCCTGGTCGGCGAAGCTCGCCTTGACCATTTCCTGGCAGTCATCGAAGTTGCCTTCGATGGCGATGTTGTGGATGTTCTCACCGAAGATGGTGGTCATCTGCCGACGCTGCACTTCGGACACCCGGTTGTGCGGGTGCAGGATGAAGATGTCGACGTTTTCGCAGTGCTTGCAGCCTTCGATGGCGGCCGAGCCGGTGTCACCGGAGGTGGCGCCGACGATCACCACGCGCTCGCCGCGCTTTTCCAGCACGTAGTCGAGCAAACGACCGAGCAGTTGCAGGGCGAAGTCCTTGAACGCCAGGGTCGGGCCGTGGAACAGCTCCAGCACCCATTCATTGCCGTTCAGCTGACGCAGCGGCGCAACGGCGCTGTGGGCAAATACGCCGTAGGTTTCTTCAAGGATTTTCTTGAACTCGGCATCCGGAATGCTGCCGGTGACGAACGGGCGCATGACGCGAAAAGCCAGTTCGTGATACAGCAGGCCGGCCCAGGAAGCGATTTCTTCCTGGGTGAATCGTGGCAGGTTTTCCGGGACGTACAGACCGCCGTCGGTGGCAAGACCTGCCAGCAGGACGTCTTCGAAATTCAGGGCCGGTGCCTGGCCGCGGGTACTGATGTAACGCATGACTGACTCCAATGGACAGTGTTCGTAGTGCCGGGCCCGCAAGCGAGCCCGGTCAACGATATCGGCTTAGTTCAGGTGCTCGACACGGATCCGTACAACCGGACCGACCACACCCGCCAAGGCTTCCAAAGCAGCGATGGCATCGTTGATGTGCTGCTCCAGCACACGGTGGGTCAGCAGGATCATCGGCACCAGGCCGTCGTGCTCCTCGGCTTCCTTCTGCATGATCGACTCGATGTTGATGCCGCGCTCCGAGAGGATGCTCGCGACCTGAGCCAGTACGCCCGGATGGTCCTTGGCCTGAATACGCAGGTAGTAGGCGCTTTCGCAGGCTTCGATCGGCAGGATCGGGTGAGCCGACAGCGAATCCGGCTGGAACGCCAGGTGCGGTACGCGGTTTTCCGGGTCGGAAGTCATGGCGCGGACCACGTCCACCAGGTCGGCGATCACCGACGAAGCGGTCGGCTCCATGCCGGCGCCAGCGCCGTAGAACAGGGTCGAACCGGCAGCATCGCCGTTGACCATCACCGCGTTCATCACGCCGTTGACGTTGGCGATCAGGCGATCGGCCGGGATCAGCGTCGGGTGCACGCGCAGTTCGATACCGGCCGCGGTGCTGCGCGCCACGCCCAGGTGCTTGATGCGGTAGCCCAGCGCTTCGGCGTAGTCGACGTCGGCGGTGGTCAGCTTGGTGATGCCTTCGGTGTAGGCCTTGTCGAATTGCAGCGGGATACCGAACGCGATGGACGCCAGGATCGTCAGCTTGTGAGCGGCGTCGATACCCTCGACGTCGAAGGTCGGATCGGCTTCGGCGTAACCCAGTGCCTGGGCTTCGGCCAATACGTCTTCGAAGGTACGACCCTTCTCGCGCATTTCCGTCAGGATGAAGTTGCCGGTGCCGTTGATGATGCCGGCCACCCAGTTGATGCGGTTGGCCGACAGGCCTTCGCGGATCGCCTTGATCACTGGAATACCACCGGCTACCGCTGCTTCGAACGCAACGATCACGCCCTTCTCGCGGGCCTTGGCGAAAATTTCATTACCGTGAACGGCGATAAGTGCCTTGTTCGCGGTGACCACATGCTTGCCATTCTCGATGGCCTTGAGTACCAGCTCGCGGGCAACGGTGTAGCCGCCCATCAGCTCTATGACGATGTCGATCTCAGGGTTCGTGGCCACTTCGAAGACATCGTTGGTAATCGCAATACCGGTCGTTTGGAACTGAGGCTTTGGCGTGCGCATGGCAATTTGTGCCACTTCGATCCCACGCCCGGCACGACGAGCAATTTCCTCGGCGTTGCGCTGAAGTACGTTGAAGGTACCGCCACCGACGGTCCCTAACCCACAGATGCCTACTTTGACCGGATTCACTGTGAACTCCCCATAAAACGGCCGACTCGAGGCCGGCCGTGAAAACAACCGCAGACTCGCGGCTCTCTATTGATGGCCCGGCGAATGTCGCTACCGGACCATGATCGTCAAGGCTTGCCGTGACGATGCGAATTACTTCACGCCCAGTGCCAGTTTGGCGACTTGTGGCGCAGGCTGGTAGCCCGGAATGACCTGACCGTCGGCCAAAACGATGGCCGGTGTGCCGTTCACGCCGATCGACTGGCCGAGCGCGAACTGTTTGGAAACCGGGTTATCGCACTTGGCGGCCTTGATTTCCTTGCCGTCGACCATTTTGTCCATGGCCGCTTTCTTGTCTTTCGAGCACCACACCGCTTGCAGCTGTTCGTCACCCGGCGAGCCCAGGCCCTGGCGCGGGAACGCGACGTAACGCACTTCGATGCCGCGCTTGTTCAGCTCAGGCACTTCGGCGTGGAGCTTGTGGCAGTACGGGCAGGTGGTGTCGGTGAATACGGTGATGTGCGACTTGGTTTCACCAATGGCCGGGTAGACAACGGTTTCGGCAACCGGGATGTCGTTGATCAACTTGGAGATCCCCAGGCGCTCGGTCTTCTCGGTCAGGTTGACCGGCTTGCCGTCCTTGAGATCGAACAGGTAGCCCTGAACCACGTACTGGCCGTCGGCACTGGCATACAGCACGCGGCTGCCTTTGAGCTTGACTTCGTACAGGCCGGGCAACGGGCTGGCGGTGATGCTTTCCACTGGCACTTCGAGCTGGAGGCTTTCCAGGCTTTTACGAATGGCTTTGTCTGCCGCGTCATCGGCGACGGCAAAGGTGCTGACCAACGCAATGGCTGCGGCGGCGAAAATCTGGGTCAGACGCATGAGAACTCCTGAAGGCGAACATATGGGACGATCAGAACGCCCGTGCCGAAACACCGGGTCATAACCGCCCATCGTGCAAACCGGTCCAGCCTATCACATAAGGTCCGCATGGCCGAATGCACCTGATGCAAGACATTTGTCGCGACACAATCCCCTGTGGGAGCGAGCCTGCTCGCGAATGCGGTGTGTCAGGCGTCATTAATATTGGATATGCCGGCCTCTTCGCGAGCAGGCTCGCTCCCACAGGTTTTGCGTTAGCCTCTGGGATGGTGCCTGGCATGCAGATCCTGCAACCGTGCACGGGCAACATGGGTGTAGATCTGGGTCGTCGACAAGTCGCTATGCCCCAACAGCATCTGCACCACTCGCAGGTCTGCACCGTGGTTGAGCAGGTGTGTGGCGAAGGCATGACGCAAGGTGTGCGGCGACAGCGACTTGCCGATCCCGGCCACCTTGGCCTGGTGCTTGATCCGGTGCCAGAAGGTTTGCCTGGTCATCTGTTCGCCACGCTGACTCGGAAACAACACATCGCTGGGACGCCCGCCCAGCAGTTCACCGCGCGCATCACGCATGTAGCGCTCGACCCAGACAATCGCCTCCTCGCCCATTGGCACCAGTCGCTCCTTGCTGCCCTTGCCCATCACTCGCAACACGCCCTGGCGCAAATTGACCTGTTCCAGGGTGAGGCTGATCAGCTCGGTCACCCGCAAGCCGCAAGCGTAAAGCACTTCGAGCATGGCGCGGTCGCGCTGACCGATGGCTTCGCTCAGATCCGGCGCCTTCAGCAGCGCTTCCACGTCTGCTTCCGACAAGGATTTTGGCAACGGCCTGCCAAGTTGCGGCATATCGACGCGTAACGTCGGATCGACTGCAATCAACTTTTCCCGTAGCAAGTAGCGATAAAAGCCACGCACACCCGAGAGAAATCGCGCAGTGGAACGGGGCTTGTAGTTTTGCTCCAGGCGCCAGGCCAGGTGGTCGAGAATCAACTCGCGCCCGGCGCTGATCAACTCCAGCCCATTCTCCTGCAACCAACCGTTGAACAGCGCGAGGTCACTGCGATAGGCATCTCGAGTGTTATCGGAGAGACCTTTCTCCAGCCAAAGAGCATCGAGAAACTGGTCAATCAGGGGATGATCAATGGCAGGCATAAAGGCTCAGGCAAGACCGGCAATACGGCCAGGGAAGATAAATCGCGGGCAACAAAAAAGCAGCCCGCAGGCTGCCTTTTTTTGCATCGGAAGCTGGACTTAAGCCAGTTTTTCCTTGATGCGAGCTGCTTTACCCGACAGGTCGCGCAGGTAGTACAGCTTGGCTTTACGTACGTCACCGCGACGCTTGACAGCCATGCTGTCGATTTGCGGGGAGTAGGTCTGGAAAGTACGCTCTACGCCAACACCGTTGGAGATTTTACGAACGGTGAATGCACTGTTTACGCCGCGGTTACGCTTGGCGATAACAACACCTTCGAACGCTTGCAGACGCGAACGGTCGCCTTCCTTCACTTTCACCTGAACGACAATGGTGTCGCCCGGGGCAAAGGTAGGGATCTCTTTGGTCATCTGCTCTGCTTCGAGTGCAAGGATGATTTTGTTAGTCATGCTGTGCTCCTAAGGTAAATCGTCGGATCTACCATCGATACGTTGTTAACTATCGTCCCGCTCGCGGATGTATTCCTCGAGCAGCTTCTTCTCTTCTCCAGAAAGCGAGCGGCTTTCCAGAAGATCGGCGCGTCGTTCATAGGTCCGACCAAGGGACTGCTGCAAACGCCAACGCCGGATGTGCGCGTGATTGCCACTTAGCAATACGTCGGGAACACGCTGATCCGCATACACCTCCGGTCGGGTGTAGTGCGGGCAATCCAGCAAACCATCCGTAAAGGAATCTTCCTCCGCGGAGTCCGCATGCCCTAAAGCTCCAGGCAGCAGTCGTGTAACCGCATCGATCAGGACCATCGCCGGCAGCTCGCCGCCAGACAGTACATAGTCGCCAATCGACCACTCTTCATCGACATGAGCATCAATAAAACGCTCGTCAATGCCTTCATAGCGGCCGGCAATCAGGATCAATGCATCCAGATTCGCCAACTCGCGTACCGCCGACTGAGTCAGTTGACGGCCTTGGGGGGACAGGTAAATTACCTTCGCCGCCTCCCCGGCTGCTGCCTTGGCCTGAACCAGAGCATCTTCCAGGGGCTTGATCTTCATCACCATGCCCGGACCACCGCCAAACGGGCGATCGTCCACAGTGTGATGTCGATCCGTCGTGTAGTCTCGCGGATTCCAACAGGTGAGCTGCAAGAGCCCCTGTTTCACCGCCCGACTGGTGATGCCGTACTCGCTGATGGCAGAGAACATCTCGGGAAACAGACTGATCACTTCTACGCGCAAGTTAGCCACGTTAGAAATCCGCGTCCCAATCCACCTTCATCTCGCCTGCTGCCAGGTCGATGGCCAACACGCATTGCTCGGTATAGGGCAACAGGCGTTCGCGATCATCCAGGCTGCCAGCGCAAGGCTTGACCACCATGACATCGTTCGAGCCGGTCTCCAGCAGGTGATCGATTTTCCCGAACAGTTGTCCGAGAGTGTCGATGACCTTGAGACCTTCCAGCTGGTACCAGTAGTACTCGCCGTCGGTGAGTTCAGGGAACAGGTTGCGCGGCACGCAGATCTCATAACCGGCCAGAAGACGAGCCTCTTCACGATCATCGAGATCCTTGAGCTTTGCGACCAGGAACTTGTCGTTCCCGCGTCCGCTGACCAGCTCTACCTGCTTTACATTGCCGTCACGCTTGAGCGTCCAGGTTTTGTAATCCAGCAGGTTCTTGATCGGATCAGTAAAGGAGTACACCTTCACTTCGCCGCGAACGCCGTGAACAGAATAAATCTTGCCGATAACGATCAAATCATCAGCAATGGCTGGCGTCGCGTTCATATTGCTCAGGCCGCAGCCTTAGCAGTTTCCTTCAACAACTGAGCAACGCGCTCAGAAGGTTGTGCACCAACGCTCAGCCAGTAGGCTACGCGCTCTTGGTTCACGGACAGACGAACTTCCTGACCACGAGCAACAGGGTTGAAGTAGCCAACCTGTTCCTTGTGCGAACCGTCGCGCGGGTTGCGGCTGTCGGTTACGGTCAAGTGGTAAAACGGGCGCTTTTTGGAGCCGCCAAGGGCAAGACGGATTGTTAGCATGTGAACATCGTTCCTGTAGTCGGTGCTGCAAATCTAAAGGCACAGCGGGCATGGGTGCCCGAAAGGCCGCATATTCTAAGGAATATCCGGACTTTTGCAAATGACTTTTTCCGGCGGTCTATCGGCCGCCATGCAGATTTGCTATAGAGCCGTCGTTGAAAACGGCCGATCAGCTCCCGCCAAGTGCGGGTTTGCTGTGTATCCCACGTCCGTGTGGGGCTGCGCCGGTACGACGACCGGCGCGGATTCTTTACATTTTCGGCATGCCGCCGCCGGGCAACATACCGCCCATGCCGCGCATCATCTTGGCCATTCCGCCTTTCGCGGAGAATTTCTTCATCATCTTCTGCATCTGCTTGTGCTGCTTGATCAAGCGGCCGATGTCCTGCACCTGGGTGCCGGAACCCATGGCGATCCGGCGCTTGCGCGAACCGCTGATCATCTCAGGGTCGCGGCGCTCGGCCGGGGTCATGGAGTTGATGATGGCTTCCATCTGCTTGAATTGTTTCTCTGCCGCGCCCTGGGCGTTGCCCATCTGCGCCAGATTCACGCCGCCCATGTTCGGCAGCTTGTCCATCAGGCCGCCGAGGCCGCCCATGTTCTTCATTTGTTGCAGCTGATCGCGGAAGTCTTCGAGATCGAAGCCCTTGCCCTTCTTCAACTTTTTAGCAAGCTTGTCGGCTTTGTCCTTGTCGAGCGTCGCTTCCGCCTGCTCGATCAGGCTGAGCACATCGCCCATGCCGAGGATGCGCGAGGCGATACGCTCAGGGTGGAACGGATCGAGCGCTTCGCTCTTCTCGCCCATACCGATGAACTTGATCGGCTTGCCGGTGATCGCACGCACCGACAGAGCGGCACCGCCACGTGCGTCGCCGTCGACCTTGGTCAGGATCACACCGGTCAGCGGCAGAGCATCGCCAAAGGCCTTGGCCGTATTGGCGGCGTCCTGGCCGGTCATGGCGTCGACTACGAACAGGGTTTCGACCGGGTTGATCGCGGCATGCAGTGCCTTGATCTCGCCCATCATCTCTTCATCGATGTGCAGGCGACCGGCGGTATCGACGATGACCACGTCGATGAATTTGAGTTTCGCTTCCTTGATAGCCGCTTGCGCGATCTCGACCGGCTTCTGGCTCAGGTCGGACGGGAAGAAGGTAACGCCGACTTCACCGGCGAGCATTTCCAGCTGCTTGATCGCCGCGGGACGGTAAACGTCGGCGGACACGACCATGACCGACTTTTTCTTGCGCTCTTTAAGGAAGCGCGCGAGTTTGCCGGCGGTGGTGGTTTTACCAGCGCCCTGCAAACCGGCCATCAGGATGACCGCTGGCGGCACGGCGCTCAGGTTCAAGTCTTCGTTGGCCGCGCCCATCAGGCTTTCAAGTTCGGCCTGGACGATCTTCACGAAGGCCTGGCCCGGCGTCAGGCTGCGCGACACCTCGGTACCGACGGCACGTTCCTTGACCGAATTGACGAAGTCCTTGACCACCGGCAGGGCGACGTCGGCTTCGAGCAACGCCATGCGCACTTCGCGCAGGGTGTCTTTGATGTTGTCTTCAGTCAGCTTGGCCTTGCCGGTGACATGGCGCAGCGTCTGCGAGAGACGGTCGGTTAAGTTTTCAAACATTGCGCGATCCTTTCAGGCCCTGTGTAGACCGGGATAATGGCGGCCCGGACCGGACTAAACGTGTGCTCGGCGAGCCTGCGGCGTGGGCAGGTCGCGGATTATAGCGAAGACTGTGGCCGGCGGACACCTCGCTGTCGGGTTGCGCGGACTTTCGTGTGGCGGGGGTTCTATGCCAAACTCAGCGACTTTCGGGCTTGCCTAACAGGATTTATGCTCCCCTTGTCACCCAGCTTGCTAACTACCCTCGCCGCCGCCTGCTTGTACGCCGCTGCGACCATTTACCAGGGCACTCGCCTGGCGTCCGGCGCCAAGGTCAACAAACGCCTGCTGGTCATGCTCGGCGTGCTCGCCGTATTGGCCCACAGCGTCAGCCTGCTCACCCACCTGCTGACCCCGACCGGCCTGGCTCTGGACTTCTTCAGTGCCGCCAGCCTGATTGCCGTAGCGGTCATCGCATTGACCCTGCTGGCCTGCTCGCGGATTCCGGTAGAGAACCTGCTGATCCTGCTGTTCCCGCTTGGGGCCTTGACCGTGTCGCTGGCGCATTTCGCGCCGGCCGGTACTGTGCAGGTCATCGATGAGGAGCCGGGCATCCTCGCCCACATCCTGCTGTCGATTCTGGCCTACGGCATGTTCACTATCGCGGTGTTCCAGGCCTTGCTGCTGCTGGTTCAAGACCATCAGCTCAAGCACAAGCATCCATCCGGGCTGATCAAGAACTTCCCGCCACTGCAAACCATGGAAAGCCTGCTGTTCGGCTTCCTCTGGGCCGGCTGGACGCTGTTGTCGCTGTCGCTGATTTCCGGCTGGCTGTTCGTCGAAAACCTGTTCGCCCAGCATCTGGTACACAAAACCCTGCTGGCCTGCCTGGCCTGGGTCGTTTTCAGCGTGCTGCTGTGGGGACGCAATCGCCTCGGCTGGCGCGGACACAAAGCGATTCGCTGGACCCTGGCCGGTTTTTGCCTGCTGATGCTGGCGTATTTCGGCAGCAAGCTGGTTCGTGAATACATCCTGCATATCTGACGGGCGGCATTAATGGACGACTTGCCCATAGGGCCGATGCTCGCGGTAGTGACCCTGCTGATTTTATGGTCGGGGCTGTTTACCGCCATCGAAGCGGCGCACCAGCACTTACTGGCCCAGCGCATCGCAACGCGTTCCAGCGACAAACCGGTGGCGAAACTCAGCTTCCCCCTGGCCAGCCTGATTTTTTGCAATACCCTCTGCCGTGCACTCGTAGTAGTCATCAGCACCTTGCTGGCCATTTTCACCTGGGCCGAGAACGGCCCGTGGCTCGCTTGCCTCGGGGCGGGTGCCATTTTGCTGGTGTTTTCCGATTACTTGCCACGCGCCCTCGCCGCTCGCTATCCGGATGCGATCCTGACCCAGGGCAACAACCTGCTGCGGGTGCCGCTGAAAATCATCTATCCCGCGGCATGGCTGCTCAATAGCATCAGTCAGTTGCTGGCGCGACCATTCGCCCGTAAAGCCAAAGTAGTGCAACAAAGTGAGGACGAAGCGCTGACGGAGCGGCATGCGCCCTCCGAAACCGTAAGCCGCTCTCACCCGCTGCCAGGCATCCACGCGCTGGACAACATTACCGTCAATGACATCCTGGTACCGCGCAGCGATGTGGACGGCATCAATCTCGATGACCCCATCGAAGAAATCATCGAGCAATTACGCCACAACAGACGTACTCGCCTGCCGGTGTTCCACAGTGATATCAACCAGGTCGAAGCCATCCTCAACACCCGGCACATCCTGCACTTGCTGCCCGATGCGAGCCTGACCCGGGAAGCGTTGCTGGCGGCCAGTCACGAGCCGTACTTCGTGCCGGAAAGCACCCCGTTGCAGTTGCAACTGCTCAATTTCCATAAGCAGCAGCGGCGCCTGGGCATGGTGGTCGACGAATACGGCGAAGTGCTGGGCATCGTCACCCTGGAAGACATTCTCGAAGAAATCGTCGGTGAGTTCGAAAGCCAGCACAGCGTGGACAATCCGCACATTCATCCGCAAACCGACGGACGCCTGGTGATCGACGGAGCAGCCTCCATTCGCGATCTGAACAAGAGCCTCGGCTGGCACTTGCCCAGCGATGGCCCGAAAACCCTGAACGGTTTGGTCACCGAGGCCTTGGAAACCATTCCCGAAAGCGCGGTGTGCCTGAAGATCGGCCGCTACCGCCTGGAAATTCTCGAGACCGAGGACAACCGTGTCACGCGGGTGCTGATCTGGCAGACCAGCTCGATGCCTGTGGTTATCTAAAACTCGCCACAATGTCCTCGCAAGCCCTCTTGTTCGATCGTTAGCCACCTTCCTATAATCGAACCGCTTACCCAAGCCTCGCCGGCCCCGTGCTTACCCCGCACTTCGCAGCTTCCGGCCCGACCATCGGCAAGAACCGCAGCAAACCGACGACTGTTCCTACCTGAAACAGCGACCGCGCCCTCACCCACATCCCTGGGTTCTCGACCATAATAATTCGCTCCACTGGGGCACATGACTGTCAGGGATAACCGCATGACGACCAGCACGACTTACAGCGACTCCACGCCTGCGCAACCGACGAACTCCGCCACCCGCGTGGCTACCGCGAGCTTTATCGGCACAGCCATCGAGTTCTACGACTTCTACGTTTACGCCACCGCCGCTGCGCTGGTGATCGGCCCGGTGTTCTTTCCACAGACATCCGGCACCGCCCAGATGCTTTCGGCGTTTCTAACGTTCGGCATCGCGTTCCTTGCACGACCACTTGGCTCGGCACTGTTCGGCCACTTTGGCGACCGTATCGGTCGCAAATCGACCCTGGTTGCCTCGCTGCTGCTGATGGGCGTGTGCACCACACTGATCGGCGTACTGCCCGGGTACGACAGCATTGGGGCCTGGGCACCGATCCTGCTGTGTGTCCTGCGCTTCGGCCAAGGCTTGGGGCTGGGCGGCGAATGGGGTGGCGCGGCGTTGCTGGCCACGGAGAACGCACCCAAAGACAAGCGCGCGTGGTTCGGCATGTTCCCGCAACTCGGCCCTTCCATCGGTTTTCTCGCGGCCAACGGTCTGTTCCTGACCTTGGCCGTGCTGTTGGACGATGAACAATTCCGCTCATGGGGCTGGCGTATTCCATTCCTGCTCAGCGCCGCGCTGGTGATGGTCGGCCTGTACGTGCGCCTCAAGCTGCATGAGACCCCGGTGTTCGCCAACGCCATGGCGCGTCAGGAGCGGGTGAAGATCCCCCTGTTCGAATTGTTCGGCCAATACTGGGCTCCCGTCTTGCTGGGAGCCGGCGCGATGGTGGTGTGTTACGCGCTGTTTTACATCTCCACCGTGTTTTCCTTGAGTTACGGCGTGGCAACGCTCGGCTACAGCCGTGAAACCTTCCTCGGGCTGCTGTGCTTCGCCGTGCTGTTCATGGCAGCCGCCACCCCACTGTCGGCCTGGGCCAGTGACCGTTACGGGCGCAAACCGGTGCTGATCATCGGTGGCGTGCTGGCGATCCTGTCAGGGTTCCTCATGGAGCCGCTGCTGACCCAAGGCTCGACATGGGGTGTGGCACTGTTCCTGTGCATCGAGCTGTTTCTGATGGGCGTGACGTTTGCGCCGATGGGTGCGCTGCTGCCGGAGCTGTTCCCCACCCACGTGCGCTACACCGGCGCCTCGGCGGCCTACAACCTGGGCGGCATCGTCGGTGCTTCGGCGGCACCGTTCTTCGCGCAGAAGCTAGTTGCAATGGGTGGTTTGAGTTATGTCGGCGGGTACGTGTCCGGGGCAGCGGTGTTGAGTTTGATTGCCGTGCTGTGTCTGAAAGAAACTCGACATAACGATTTGAATCGTGTCGCCTGACAGATCGCCATCGCGAGCAGGCTCGCTCCCACAGGGAGATGTATCCCTGTGGGTCGATTTGCCACAACTTTCCCTCCACCCATTGTCACCTCGCTCTACGCGCATCGGCTCATCCCCGCTATACTTCCCGGCTTTTCCTGAATAAATGCCAATAGGGTCCCGCCGCGCATGGATAAGACCTACCAGCCGCACGCCATTGAAACTTCCTGGTACAACACCTGGGAGTCAGAGAATTACTTCGCCCCGCAAGGCGCGGGCGAGTCCTACACCATCATGATCCCGCCGCCGAACGTCACCGGCAGCCTGCACATGGGGCACGGTTTCAACAACGCGATCATGGACGCCCTGATCCGTTTCCGCCGCATGCAGGGTCGCAACACCCTGTGGCAGCCGGGTACCGACCACGCCGGTATCGCCACGCAGATGCTGGTAGAGCGTCAGCTCGAAGCCAAGGGCCAGAGCCGCCATGACCTGGGCCGCGAGAAATTCCTCGAGAAAGTCTGGGAGTGGAAGGATGAATCTGGCGGCAACATCAGCCGTCAGATCCGTCGCCTCGGTTCGTCCGTAGATTGGAGCCGCGAGCGCTTCACCATGGACGACGGTCTCTCGGAAGCCGTTAAAGAGGCTTTCGTACGCCTGCACGAAGATGGCCTGATCTACCGCGGCAAGCGCCTGGTCAACTGGGACACCAAGCTGCACACGGCGATTTCCGACCTTGAAGTGGAAAACCACGACGAGAAAGGTTTCCTGTGGAACCTGAAATACCCACTGGCCGACGGCGCCAGGACCGCTGAAGGCAACGATTTCCTGATCGTCGCGACCACTCGCCCGGAAACCATGCTCGGCGACTCCGCCGTGGCCGTTAACCCGAACGATGAACGCTACAAAGCCCTGATCGGCAAATTTGTCGAGCTGCCGCTGGTCGGCCGCCGCATCCCGATCGTTGCCGACGATTACTGCGACCCTGAATTCGGCACCGGCTGCGTGAAAATCACCCCGGCCCACGACTTCAACGACTACGAAGTCGGCAAGCGCCACAACCTGCCGCTGCTGAACATCTTCGACAAGAACGCAGCCGTTCTTCCAGCGTGCCAGGTGTTCAACCTCGACGGCACACTGAACGAAACCATCGACGGCAAGATCCCGGCCGAATACGCCGGCCTCGACCGCTTCGAAGCGCGCAAGCAGATCGTGGCCGCGTTCGACGCTGCCGGCCTGCTGGTCAGCGTTGACGATCACGCCCTGAAAGTACCGAAAGGCGACCGCTCCGGCACCGTCATCGAGCCGTGGCTGACCGACCAGTGGTACGTGTCCACCAAACCTTTGGCCGAGCCTGCGATCGCCGCCGTTGAAGACGGCCGTATCCAGTTCGTGCCGAAACAGTACGAAAACATGTACTTCTCGTGGATGCGCGACATCCAGGATTGGTGCATCAGCCGCCAGCTGTGGTGGGGCCACCGGATTCCGGCCTGGTACGACGAGTCGGGCAAGGTCTATGTCGGTCGCGACGAAGCCGAAGTGCGTGCCAAGCACAACCTCGGCCCGGACGTTGCGCTGCAACAGGACAACGACGTTCTCGACACCTGGTTCAGCTCGGGCCTGTGGACGTTCTCCACCCTCGGCTGGCCGGAAAAAACCGAATTCCTGAAGAAGTTCCACTCCACCGACGTCCTGGTGACTGGCTTCGACATCATTTTCTTCTGGGTTGCCCGGATGATCATGCTCACCATGCATTTGGTGAAAAACGAAGACGGCACGCCGCAGGTTCCATTCAAGACCGTGTACGTTCACGGCCTGGTGCGTGACGGCCAGGGCCAGAAGATGTCCAAGTCCAAGGGCAACGTCCTCGACCCGCTGGACATCATCGACGGCATCGAACTCGAAGCGCTGGTACAGAAACGCACCTCCGGCATGATGCAGCCGAAACTGGCGAAGAAGATCGAGAAGCAGACCCGCGACGAGTTCGCCGAAGGCATCGCCAGCTACGGCACCGACGCCCTGCGCTTCACCTTCTGCTCGCTGGCGTCCACCGGTCGAGACATCAAGTTCGACATGGGCCGCGTCGAAGGCTATCGCAACTTCTGCAACAAGATCTGGAACGCGGCGCGCTACGTGCTGGACAAGGGCGAAGACTGTGGCCAGAACGGCGAAGCCTACGAGCTGTCGCTGGCCGATCGCTGGATCATTTCGCAGCTGCAACGCACCGAAGCCGAAGTGACCCGCCAGCTCGACCAGTTCCGTTTCGACCTGGCTGCGCAAGCCTTGTACGAGTTCATCTGGAACCAGTATTGCGACTGGTACCTGGAACTGTCCAAACCTGTGCTATGGGACGAAAATGCACCGGTCGAACGCCAGCGCGGCACCCGTCGCACCCTGGTGCGTGTACTGGAAGTCGCCCTGCGTCTGGCGCATCCGTTCATGCCGTTCATCACCGAAGAAATCTGGCAGCGCATTGCGCCGCTGGCCGGCATCGATGGCAAGACGATCATGCTGCAACCTTGGCCAGTGGCCAATGAAACACGCATCGATCAGGCGGCCGAAGATGACATCGAATGGCTCAAGGGCCTGATGCTCGGCACCCGCAACATCCGTGGCGAAATGAACATCGGCCCGGGCAAACCCCTGCCGCTGTTCCTGAAGAACGTCAGCGCCGAGGATCAGCGTCGCCTGACCGAGAACGAAGCCTTGCTGAAGAAGCTGGCGCGCCTCGAATCGATCACCGTACTGGCGGCTGGCGAAGAAGCGCCGCTGTCCGCTACCGCGCTGGTCGGCGAGATGGAAGTGCTGGTGCCAATGGCCGGTCTGATCGACAAAGGTGCGGAACTGGCGCGTCTGGACAAGGAAATCCAGCGTTTGCAAGGTGAAGTGCAACGTGTCGGCGGCAAGCTGTCCAATGCAGGCTTCGTTGACAAGGCGCCAGCCGAAGTCATCGACAAAGAACGCGCCAAACTGGCCGAGGCCGAACAGGCCCTGGGCAAGCTGGCCGAGCAGCATGCGCGGATTGCCAGCCTGTAACGGCAGATCGCAATGAAGAAGGGAGACCCAAGTGGTCTCCCTTTTTTTATCCAAAAACACAACAAATCCCCTGTAGGAGCTGCCGCAGGCTGCGATCTTTTGACTTTGCTTAAAAAACAGGATCAAAAGATCGCAGCCTGCGGCAGCTCCTACG
>NZ_JAHBDJ010000039.1:0-44171 GCF_019956375.1 Pseudomonas sp. GL-R-19
TTCTTGACGACCATAGAGCATTGGAACCACCTGATCCCATCCCGAACTCAGCAGTGAAACGATGCATCGCCGATGGTAGTGTGGGGTTTCCCCATGTGAGAGTAGGTCATCGTCAAGATTAAATTCCGAAACCCCTATCTGCGTACGCAGGTAGGGGTTTTGTTTTTGCGCCTGATACCACCGGCGTATCGGCTCGCCGGTAACTGGTAGGAGCGAGCTTGCTCGCGATGGACTTAAGAGCGCCGCGTTTAGCCAGTAAACACGCGTTATCGTTAACGACCATCGCGAGCATGCTCGCTCCTACAAGATCAATTCGGTCGAGACTCGGCGATCGCTCCGGTGCGGGCGATCACGGTCAGGATCGACAGCGCGGCGATCACCAACCCCGGTGAAGTTGCCAGCAGCACGCCAGTGGTGCCGGCCCCGGTGGCAAGGATCTGGCCGGCGGCCAGGGGACCTGCCACCGAGCCGAGCCGGCCGATGGCCACGGCCGCGCCGACGCCGGTGGCGCGCACCGAAGTCGGGTAGGAAGGGGGTGCCAGTGCATACAGCACAAGCTGTGCAGCCATGACGAACAGCCCGACGGCAAACCCCGCGATTGCCATTGGCACGATACCCACCGACAGGCCGACCCCGGCCAGTGCCGCCAACACTCCTGCGTACACGAACAGGATCACTTTCAGGCCGTTGCAGCGGTCCAGCATCACCCCGCCAAGCAGCGAACCAATGGCGCCGCCCAGGTTGAACAGCATCTGCACCATGCCTGCCTGGGGCTTGGTGAAACCCTGTTCCAGCAACAGCGAGGGCAGCCAGTTGAGCAGCATGTACATCACGGTCAGGGTGAAGAAGTAGCTCAACCACAAGGCCAGCGTGCTGCGTGCGCGTCCTTCGCCGAACAGCGCCTGGGCGGTAGACGACCGTGGGCTGACGGTCGTGGCGTGGTGCTGGCGGAACGCAGTGGATTCGGGCAGCAGCAGGGCCATCAGCGGCACCACCAGCAAGGGCGTCAGGCCGCCGATGATAAAGGTGGTTTGCCAGTGTTCACTGGAAAACATTGCCACCACTGCCGCCAGCGCGCCACCCAGGGGCACGCCGCAGTACATGACGCTGATGGCGGTGCCGCGATGGCGCTCGCCCACGGCCTCGGCACACAGGGCAATCAGGTTGGGCAGTGCGGCGCCCAGGCCCAGGCCGGTCATGAAGCGCACCAGCAGCAGGCTGGAATAGCTCTCGACATAGGCGGTGCAAAGGGAAAAGACACCGAACAGCAACACGGCGCCGACGAGGATTTTCTTGCGGCCGATACGATCGGCAACCCAGCCGCCAAAAAACGCGCCAGGTAGCAGGCCAATGATCCCGGCGCTGAACACCCAGCCCATCATCTTCGGGTCCAGGGCAAAGCTCTGGCGCAATCCTGCGGCAGCGGTGCCGGCAGCCTGCAGATCGAACCCCTCGATCAGCGCAACGATAAAGCACAAAGCGATTGTCAGCGTCGAGCGACGCGATGGACTGTCCATGGGTGAACCTCATTGTTGTTTTTGTTATGCAGTCGAGCCCTCCGTGCGTTGGGAGCGCCGTCAATGACCGCCGGCGATTAAGATAACAAAGATAACTAAAAAAAGAATGGTGTCGTAAAATCAGCGTAAATAAAGAATAAATCGATAAAAAACAGTTTGTTATGGATTTGTTGGAGATAATTTTTAAAAATAGATAATAATATTAATGTTCGATAATCGATCATCTGCGATTGACGACGCCCCTTGGCTGTTTCCATTCTCTGATCGTGAAGCCGGCAGTCCCGTGCGGGTCCGGCACCAGAAAAACAATAAAAAGTGGACATCGAACATGCCAAAACGCCCCATGAACACCGGTTCAGTAGCGTCGCTCTCCTGTGTCTGCAGTACCCATCCCGGGTGGGTCGTGGCGCTGCTAGGCGTGAGCGTTCTGCCCTCTCAGTTGCGGGCCGAAGGATTTATCGAGGACAGTCACGCGAACTTGACCCTGCGCAATTACTACCTGGACCGTGAATACCAGGACGACGGCGCCAAGACTGCCGCGCGGGAATGGGCTCAGGGTTTCATCCTGGGCATGGAGTCGGGGTTTACCGAAGGGACTGTGGGCTTTGGACTGGACGTGCGGGGACTGCTGGGGGTCAAGCTCGACTCCGCTCCGGATCGCAGCGGCACTGAACTGCTGCCGGTGTCGGCAAGCGACAAGCGCGCGGCGGATGACTATTCGCGGCTGGCTCCGACGGCCAAGCTGCGGTTTGCCCAGACTACGATCAAGAGTGGCGATGTCTCGATCTTCCTGCCGTTTGCCTTTGCCAGTCCGTCGCGACTGCTGCCACAAACCTTCCGCGGCACCACGCTCAGTTCCAGGGACATCGATGGCCTGACCCTGAACACCGGCTACATCGACCGCATCAACAAGCGCGATTCCACGGACTATCAGGCCATGAGCATCGCCACGCCAAACCGGCGATTCAACGGCGCCGCCACCACCTCGCATCTGGCGTACGCAGGGGGCGATTATCAGGTCAACAAAGAACTCAGTCTGCGCGCCTACCATGCCGAGGTGGCCGACCTGTACCAACAGGACACTCTGGCATTGCTGCACAACCTATCGCTCGGCGAAGGCGTGTTCACCAGTGACTTGCGCAGTTTTTTCAGCCGCGAGGATGGCAGCGCCAAGGCGGGCAGGGTGGACAATCGTAACCTCTCGGCATTGTTCGGCTACCGCCTCGGCGGGCACCGAGTGAGCCTTGGCTACATGCATTCCAGTGGCGATACGGCGACGCCGTACATCTCTGGCACGGAGTTGATGGGCATGAGCGAACAGACCATGGCTTCGGATTTTCTCAACGCCAGGGAGCGCACCTGGCAAGCGATCTATGACTATGACTTCGTCGCATCCGGGGTGCCCGGTTTGAAGGGGCGGTTGCGTTACGTGCGCGGCGACAATATCGAACTGGCCGCCTTCAACGCCGAGGACCGCAAGGAGCGCGAGTTCCAGATGGAACTGGGTTATGTGATTCAGAGCGGCCCGCTGAAAAACGTCGGGCTGTTGGCGCGCAAGGCGATCTATCGCAATGACTTCCCGAGCGGTACGGCGTTTCGTGATGAAAACCAGACCCGGTTCCAGGTGCTTTACACCTTGCCGATCTGGTAGTGCCGGGTTGCTCGATGTTCCTTGCCGGCCACCCCTCGCAGGTGTGCCGGCATTACGCGTTCAGTCCTGGTAAACCTTTCTCAGCAAGCGCAGCAACTCCTCGCGCTCTTCGCCGGTCAGCGTTGAAGTGGAGTCGAAATCGCTTTGCGCGGCGATCTGCTTGAGCTCCTTGAGCAAGGTTTCGCCGGTCTTGCTCAGGAAAATTCCGTAAGAGCGTTTGTCCGGCTTGCAGCGCACCCGCACCGCCAGCGCGCGGCTTTCCAGCTTATTGAGCAGCGGCACCACCTGCGGCGGCTCGATGGCCAGGGCCCGGGCCAGGTCGGCCTGCATCAACCCTGGGTTCTGCTCGATGATCGCCAGGGCCGAAAACTGCGCGGGGCGCAGGTCGTGGGCTGACAGGCGACCGATCAGGTTCTGGAACAGTTTGAGCTGGGCGCGCCGCATCGCGTAGCCGATCAGGTCATCCAGTGCCGAATCCAGCGGTGCCTGCATCTCGGCGGTGGCGGACGGGGACTCGCTCTGATCGGCGAGGAGAGAAGGCTTGGCCATTGCGGGTGAATCCTGAACAGTTGGAGGTTAACAAACGTATCCAGTTTGCCGGGGTTGGCCGCTGATGGCTATGCCCGTCGTTCATGGCGATGGGATCGGAGGATATTTCAGGGTGGATAAAAAATGGTTAATTCGATTAATAGTTAATTGACATAACTAAATGGGTCCTTTAATTTCCAGTCATCTTCAAGCCAAGAACAAGAGAGCATCGCCATGAGCAACTACGAAGGTCGCTGGACAACCGTCAAGGTCGAGATCGAAGAAGGCATCGCCTGGGTCATTCTCAATCGCCCGGAAAAACGCAACGCCATGAGCCCGACACTCAACCGGGAAATGATCGATGTATTGGAAACCCTGGAGCAGGATCCGGCGGCCGGCGTGCTGGTGCTGACCGGTGCCGGCGATGCCTGGACCGCGGGTATGGACCTCAAGGAGTATTTCCGCGAAGTGGACGCGGGCCCGGAGATCCTCCAGGAAAAAATCCGCCGCGAAGCGTCGCAATGGCAATGGAAACTGCTGCGCATGTATGCCAAGCCAACCATCGCCATGGTCAACGGCTGGTGTTTCGGTGGCGGCTTCAGCCCGTTGGTGGCCTGTGACCTGGCGATCTGCGCCGACGAAGCGACCTTCGGCCTCTCGGAAATCAATTGGGGCATCCCGCCGGGCAACCTGGTGAGCAAGGCCATGGCCGACACCGTGGGCCATCGTCAGTCGCTGTACTACATCATGACCGGCAAGACCTTCGGAGGGCAGAAGGCTGCCGAGATGGGCCTGGTCAACGAAAGCGTGCCGCTGGCGCAACTGCGCGAAGTCACCGTGGATCTGGCGCGCAACCTGCTGGAGAAAAACCCGGTGGTGCTGCGTGCGGCCAAGCATGGCTTCAAGCGCTGCCGCGAGCTGACCTGGGAGCAGAATGAGGACTACCTGTACGCCAAGCTTGACCAGTCGCGCCTGCTCGACACCGAAGGTGGCCGCGAGCAGGGCATGAAGCAATTCCTCGATGACAAGAGCATCAAGCCCGGTCTGCAGACCTACAAACGCTGAGTCTGATCGCCGGGTGCATGTCCGCCCCGGCGCTTCACATCGCTCGAATGCATTCCCGATAAAGACAATAAAGAGGAATCACCATGCTCGACGTGCCCCTGCTGATTGGCGGCCAGTCGCTCCCTGCTCGCGACGGTCGGACCTTCGAACGCCGCAACCCGGTGACCGGTGAAGTGGTATCGCGGGTGGCCGCCGCCACCCTGGAAGATGCTGATGCCGCGGTGGCTGCGGCCCAGGCAGCGTTTTCCGCCTGGGCCGCCCTGGCGCCCAATGAACGTCGCAGCCGTTTGCTCAAGGCCGCCGAGCAGTTGCAGGCGCGCAGCGCGGAATTCATCGCCGCCGCCGGCGAGACCGGGGCCATGGCCAACTGGTACGGATTTAACGTGCGGCTGGCAGCCAACATGCTGCGTGAAGCGGCGTCGATGACCACCCAGATCAATGGTGAAGTCATCCCCTCGGATGTACCGGGCAGTTTTGCCATGGCCCTGCGTCAACCCTGCGGTGTGGTGCTCGGTATCGCCCCGTGGAATGCCCCGGTGATTCTCGCCACCCGCGCCATCGCCATGCCGCTGGCGTGCGGCAACACCGTGGTGCTCAAGGCCTCCGAACTGAGCCCGGCGGTGCACCGCCTGATCGGCCAGGTCTTGCAGGATGCCGGCTTGGGGGATGGCGTGGTCAATGTCATCAGCAATGCCCCGGCGGATGCCCCGGCGATTGTCGAGCGGCTGATCGCCAACCCGGCGGTGCGACGGGTCAACTTCACAGGTTCGACCCATGTCGGGCGCATCGTCGGCGAGCTCTCGGCACGCCATCTCAAGCCGGCCTTGCTGGAGCTGGGCGGCAAGGCGCCGTTGCTGGTGCTCGATGATGCCGACCTGGATGCGGCGGTGGAGGCAGCCGCTTTCGGCGCGTACTTCAATCAGGGGCAGATCTGCATGTCCACCGAGCGACTGATCGTCGATGCCAAGGTCGCCGATGCTTTTGTCACCAGGCTGGCGGCCAAGGTCGAGACACTGCGCGCCGGTGATCCCGCGCTGGCGGACTCGGTACTCGGTTCGCTGGTGGATGCCAGTGCCGGAACGCGCATCAAGGGGTTGATCGACGATGCCCTGGGCAAGGGCGCGCGGCTGGTGGTCGGCGGACAACTGGACGGCAGCATTTTGCAGCCGACCCTGCTCGACGGCGTCAACGAGACCATGCGTCTGTATCGCGAAGAGTCTTTCGGCCCGGTGGCGGTGTTGTTGCGCGCTGAGGGTGATGAAGCGTTGTTGCGTCTGGCCAACGATTCCGAGTTCGGGTTGTCGGCGGCGATCTTCAGTCGTGACACCGGGCGCGCCCTGGCGCTGGCCCAACGAGTCGAGTCGGGCATCTGCCATATCAATGGCCCGACCGTGCACGACGAAGCGCAAATGCCCTTCGGCGGGGTCAAGTCCAGCGGCTACGGCAGCTTTGGCGGCAAGGCGTCCATCGAGCATTTCACCCAGTTGCGCTGGGTCACCTTGCAGCATGGACCGCGGCATTACCCGATCTGAACCGCAGAAATAACAATAAAAAGGCGGCAGCCACCACCATGCCCATTCGAGCGGCCTGGTGGTAGCGTGCCTTGATGGAGAACAAGCACGTGAGTTCCGAATTCAGATCGCAACCCCACACCGAGGCCAGCGCGCCGCGCTACCGTCATGTGTCCATCGGTCGCGCAGCGGTCGAGGTGACAGAACAGCAGGGCGCATTGCACATGCGTTCCCTGGAGCCATTGGCCGAGTATCCGCCGCGGTTGCTCAACCGTTTGGTGCATTGGGCCCGTGTGCGTCCAGAGCAGACCTTTATCGCCGCCCGCCAGGCCGACGGTAACTGGCGCCGGGTCAGTTACGCCGAGATGCTCGACAGTGTCCGGGCGATTGCCCAGAGCTTACTGAGTTACGGCCTGTCCGCAGAGAAACCGCTGGTGCTGCTCTCGGGCAATGACATCGAGCATTTGCAGCTCGCCTTCGGCGCCCTGTATGCGGGCATTCCCTACTGCCCGGTGTCGCCGGCCTATTCGCTGCTGTCCCAGGATTTCGCCAAGCTGCGTCACGTCTGCGACCTGCTGCAACCCGGCCTGGTGTTTGTCAGTGATGCCGCGACCTACCAGCGTGCCATCGAGGCGGTGCTACCCACTGAAACGCCCATGATTACCGTCCGGGGCGAAGTAGCGGGGCGTCGTCAGGTCAGCTTTGCCAGCCTGCTCGAGCAGCCGGGCGGGGCCGAGGCCGATGCCGCGTTTGCCAGCACGGGGCCGGACAGCATCGCCAAGTTCCTGTTCACCTCCGGCTCGACCAAGCTGCCCAAGGCGGTGATCACCACCCAGCGCATGCTGTGCGCCAACCAGCAGATGCTGTTGCAGACGTTTCCGGTGTTCGGCGAAGAACCGCCGGTGCTGGTGGACTGGCTGCCGTGGAACCACACCTTCGGTGGTAGCCATAACGTTGGCATCGTGCTCTACAACGGTGGCAGCTTTTACCTGGACGACGGCAAGCCCACGGCGCAGGGTTTCGCGCAGACCCTGCGTAACCTCAAGGAAGTGTCGCCCACCGCCTACCTGACCGTGCCCAAGGGCTGGGAAGAGCTGGCCTCGGCACTGGAGCAGGACGCGGAGCTGCGGGAGGTTTTTTTCAAACGCATCAGTCTGTTCTTCTTTGCCGCGGCCGGTCTGTCGCAAAGTGTCTGGGATCGGCTCGACCGAGTCGCCGAACAGCACTGCGGTGAACGTATCCGCATGATGGCCGGGCTCGGCATGACCGAGGCTTCGCCGTCTTGCACCTTCACCACCGGGCCGTTGTCCATGGCCGGTTATGTCGGCTTGCCGGCACCCGGTTGCGAGGTGCGCCTGGTGCCGGTGGACGGCAAACTGGAAGGGCGCTTTCGTGGGCCGCACATCATGCCCGGCTACTGGCGGTCACCGCAGCAGACGCGCGATGCGTTCGACCCGCAGGGCTTCTACTGTTCCGGCGATGCGCTCAAGCTCGCCGACCCGCGCGATCCGCAATTGGGGCTGATGTTCGACGGGCGCATCGCCGAAGATTTCAAGTTGTCATCCGGGGTGTTCGTCAGCGTCGGGCCTTTGCGCAGCCGTGCGGTGCTCGAAGGGTCGCCCTGTGTCCAGGATCTGGTGGTGACCGCGCCGGATCGTGAATGCCTGGGCGCGCTGGTATTTCCACGGATGATTGAATGTCGGCGGCTGTCAGGGCTGGCGGCCAGTGCCAGCGATACCGAGGTGTTGGCCAGCGCGCCGGTGCGCGAATGGTTCGCCGCCTGGTTGCAGCGACTCAATCGCGACGCCACGGGCAATGCCAGTCGCCTGGAGTGGATCGCCTTGCTCGCTGAGCCGGCGTCCATCGACCGGGGTGAAATCACCGACAAGGGTTCGCTCAACCAGCGTGCGGTATTGCAGTGGCGTGCGGAGCAGGTCGAGGCGCTGTATCGCGGGCTCGATCCGGCGATCCTGCGCGCCGATCGACCTGGGCATCAAGGTCGGGCGCAAAGTACTGGCTCGCGCGGGAGTCGATCCGCTGGCGGTTGACAGCGTGTTGACGGGTTCCGGCACTGATTTTGCGTCGACGACGGTGAGTTGAACCGTCGATGTGACAGACTGGCGGAGTTCTTCAGCCGCGGGGCGTGGTTGAGCATTGCCCTGTGGCGATTCTCTGACTGCCTCGCAACTCCACAGCTGTATAAAAGGCTGGCTGCTGGTGGGCGGTCCGACCCATCGGCTCATGAATTGGCACGTCCCGTCAACGCACAGCTGGTAGTCGCCAGCCTCAGGGGTTCGCCCCAGTTTCAGGGGTTGCAGGGGCGGTAAACGGCGCTGGAAGTGCCAACTGCCGTTTTCCAGTCGGGCATCATCAGGTATCTCCATTCCCGCACCGTTACCTCGGACCCTGGCTTCTTCCAGAACCAGGCCTTTGCGGGTGACGCGATAGTCTTCTTCCCAGCGAGTCTTTTCGATGCTGTGATTCCACGCCAGCGTGAAATGGGACACCGGCAATTGGGCCCAGACGCCGCCGGCCAGGCCCAGGCACAGGCCGATCATGCATTGGCCATCCCTGCGTGCCTGGACCGCCAGACGTGCTGAAGTATCACCAGAATCCCAAGTGCGAAGCCGATTTCATCGGTCAGCGGCAGCGCCACGACCAACAGGCCCCCCGCACCAAGACTCAACAAGCGCTCCCAGACGGCCATTTTCTGTTGCAGATAACCGGTGGACGCCACTCCCCACAGACCGACCGCCAGAATGGTCTTGATCAGCATGTAGGCAGTCATCCACAAATTGTCACCTTGCAGCATCAGCGCCGGGTTATAGACAGCCATGAACGGAATGACGAAACCGGCCAGCGCAATGCGTACTGCCCACAGGCTGATCTTGAATCCGCTTTCTTTGGCGATCGGGGCTGCGGCAAAGCAGGCGAGGGCGACCGGTGGTGTCAGGTCGGCGAGGATGCCGAAATAGAACACGAACATGTGCGACACGATCAATGGCACACCCAGTTCCAACAGGGCAGGTGCTGCGATCGAACTGGTGATGATGTAGTTGGGTATGGTCGGAATGCCCATGCCCAGCACCAGGCAGGTGACCATCGTCAGTATCAGTGACAACAGCAGGTTGTCCCGGCCAATGGCCAATATGTAACCGGCAAACGTCGAGGCGACGCCTGTGAGCGTAACCATACCGATGATCACGCCCACCAGCGCACAGGCGATCCCTACCGGAACCGCATGGCGTGCGCCTTCGACCAGTGCGTGCAGGCAGATAATCAGCGTTTCCCGACCGCCCTTGATGAACCAGCACATCAACATCAGCACCGCAATGACCGCAAAAATCACCGCGATTCCGAGTTGAAAAAAGCCTGTACACAGCACGCCCAGTGCAACCCAGAACGCACAACGCAGGCCGAAGTTTTGCACCCTGAGAATGATCGCCGAGCCGAGAATCACGATGGCGGTCAATGCCAATCCGACCATGCCGGAGAACAGCGGGGTGCGCCCGGAAAACAGCAGGTAAACCAACACCAGCAGGGGAATCAGCAGATACCAGCTTTCCTTAACCGCGCCTGATGCGCTGGGGCACTGGTCCTTGGGCAATCCCTTGAGGTTGGAGCGCTTGGCTTCCAGATGAACCATCCAGAACACTGAGCCGAAATAGAGGATGGCGGGTATCACTGCAGCCTTGGCAATTTCCACGTACGGCACATTGATGGTTTCGGCCATGATGAAGGCTACCGCGCCCATCACCGGCGGCATTATCTGGCTGCCCATGCTGGAGGTGGCTTCCACTCCGCCGGCAAACGCGGGCCGATAGCCAAAGCGCTTCATCAGTGGAATGGTGAATTGCCCCGTTGTCACGACGTTGGCAATCCCCGAGCCGGTAATGGTCCCCATCAAGGCCGACGAGGCGACGGCGACCTTGGCCGGCCCCCCGAGCTTGTGGCCGAACAATCCCATGGCGAAGTCGGTAAACAGCTTGATCATGCCGGCTTCTTCCAGGAAAGCGCCGAACAGGACAAACAAAAAGATGTAGGTGGCCGATACATAGGTCGGTGTCCCATACAACCCTTCGGTACCAAAAGACAGTTGATTGATGATCTGGTCGAAACCATAGCCCCGATGGGCCAGTTCGCCGGGTAGATACTCACCGAACAAGCCGTAGGCCAGGAACAGGCCACAGATGATCGGCAATGCAGTCCCCATCACCCGTCGGGCGGCTTCGAAGACCAGGGCGATCAGCAGGACACCCATCACGGTGTCTGCCGGCGTCAGGTCGCCGGAGCGCTGGATCAGGTCCGCCTCGAACACCCATTGATACAAGGCGGTGACGATGCCTGCCAGGCTGAGCAGCCAGGCCAGCGGTTGCCAGGGACGGGCCTTGCCGTGGGCGGGGTAACTGAGAAAGACCACCCAGAGCAGGAAACCGACGTGCACTGCGCGTAGCACCTGGCTTGAGATGGGTGAAAAGGCCGCGGTGACGATCTGAAATATCGAAAACAGCAACGCTACGTAAAACAGGGCTTTTGGCCAGTCCCGCGGGTTCGCGTAAATGCCGTGATGCTCGTCACTCATTGGTTGCCTGCCTCATGACCGCACTGGATAGGGAGATTCGATGACGCAGTGGCAACCCGGCCTACTGCGCCTCGCGCGATTACAGCGCGCCCTTTTCCCTGTAGTAGCGTTCGGCGCCTGGATGCAGCGCGATCGGCAGGTTTTTTGCTGCTGTTTCCAGCTTGATGTCCTTGGCTGCCGAATGTGAGTTACCCAGACGTGTCAGGTTTTCGAACAACAGTCTGGTCATTTCATAGACTACTTCATCGGGCATGTCGGCGCGGGTCACCAGAATGTTGGTGATAGCAACCGTGGGCACGGCTTCGGTTTGTCCGTCATAAGTGTTGGCCGGAATCATGGCACTCTGATAGGCCGGGTTGCCGATTTTCGCTACCACCTCAGACGGGATGGCGATGTAGTTCAGTGGCATGACAGAGGACAGGTCGCGAATGGCCGCCATGCCCAACCCGGAAGATTGCAATGTCGCATCCAGTTGTCTGTTCTTGATCAGCTCGACCGACTCGGCAAAGGGCAGGTATTGCACTTTACCCATGTCTTCATAGGTCAGCCCCGCTGCTTTGAAGATCGCTCGCGCGTTCAGTTCGGTACCCGACTTGGGCGCCCCGACCGAGATGGTCTTGCCTTTGAGATCCGCGAGAGTCTTGATCCCCGATTCCTTGCTGGCCACGATCTGAATGTAATTGGGGTAGGCCCCGCCAATGGCACGCAACTTGGTCAGCGGTGTCTTGAAACCAGCGTCTTGCACGCCGTTTTTGGCATCGGCAACCGAGTCACCCAGTGCCAGCGCCAACTCGCCTCGACCGGCTTGCAGCAGGTTCAGGTTCTCCACCGAGGCCTTGGTGGCCTGGACCGAGATCTTCGAGCCGGGAATGCCATCGCTGTAGATCTGCGACAAACCAACACCAATCGGGTAGTAAACCCCGCTGGTTCCGCCGGTCAGGATGTTGATGAACACCGGCGCGGCCTGAGCGGCGGTGCTGATGGCCAACGTGGCGGCGACCAGCAGGGCGAAGCGTCTTTTTACTCGCATGGGGAGCTTCTCCGTCTTGTTATGGCTTTATGCAGAGTTATTCCACTCTAGTCGATTCCGGCGCAGCAGGTGGCGGGCAAGCGACATCAACTCATGCCCAGCCAGGCAGGCAGTACCAGCGAAATCCAGGGCACATAGGTAATCAGCACCAGGAACAGCAGCAAAATCATCAACCAGGGCATCGCCGCTTTGATGGTGGCGGGTAATGACATACCGGTCACTGCCGAGGTGACGAACAGATTCAGGCCCACCGGCGGCGTGATCAGGCCGATTTCGAGGTTGACCACCATGATGATGCCGAGGTGAATCGGGTCGATGCCCAGTTTCATGGCGATGGGGAAGAGGATCGGCGCCAGGATCAGAATGATGGCCGACGGTTCCATGAACGCGCCGGCAACCAGCAGCACAATGTTGACCACCAGCAGAAAAGTCATGGGTGTCAGGCCTGCGTCAATCACCCAGGTTGTAATCTGCTGCGGGAGCTGTTCGGTGGTCAGCACGTGCGCGAAAAGCATGGCGTTGGCGATGATGAACATCAGCATGATACTCAGCTTGGCAGACTCCAGCAGGACTTTTGGCGTATCACGAAACGTCAGGTCCTTGTAGACGAACAAGGCGATGAACGCCGAATAAACGGCCGCCACGGCCGCCGCCTCGGTCGGGGTGAACATCCCGGAATAGATGCCGCCCAGGATGATGATCATCAGCAACAGGCCCCATATTGCCTGGCGTGCCGTACCCAGCAGCTCCCGGCATGTCGCGCGCGGCAAGGCGGGCAGGTTTTTCTTGATGGCGACGATATAGATCGCCACCATCAGCGCTGTTCCCAACAACAGACCTGGCACCACACCGGCCATGAACAGCTTGCCGACGGAGGTTTCGGTGGCCGCGGCATAGACCACCATCACGATCGAAGGCGGGATCAGGATACCCAGCGTCCCGGCGTTGCAGATGATCCCTGCGCCAAAGGCTTGCGGATAACCGGAGCGGACCATGCCGGCAATGGCGATTGAACCGACGGCAGCCACCGTCGCGGGACTGGAGCCGGAGAGAGCGGCGAACAGCATGCAGGCCAACACCGCGGCGATGGCCAGGCCGCCGCGAATATGCCCGACACAGGCATTGGCGAAGTCGATCAACCGGCGAGCAACGCCACCGGTGGTCATGAAAGCGCCGGCGAGCAGGAAAAACGGAATGGCCAGCAGCGTGTAGTGCTCCGAGGTCTCGAACAGCTTGATCGCCAGCGAGCGTACCGAGTCGGGACTGAAGAACATGATGGTCAAGGAACCGGCCAGACCGAGGGAAATGGCGATGGGAACGCCGATGAACATCAGGACGAACAGGGCCGCGAACAAGAAAGCAATGGTCATGACTTGTCATCCTCGTGCTCGGCGAGTTTCAACGCGTCAGCGGCTTCGTCGGCCAGGCCCAGGCCGGTCTGGCGGTTGTGCAGGATGCGCAGGAGAATTTCAGCGAAGCGGATGAAAATCAGGGCAAAACCCAAAGGTACGATCAGCCCGATATGCCATTGCATGATACCGAAATGGCCCAGATCCTCGGCACCGATCCCTGCATTCATCAGGGTCTCGATCCATTCGAAGCTGGCTACGCTGAGCAGTCCTGCATAGGCCAGGCAGCACAGGCAGGCCACAATACCGATGTACTTTTGCACCGATCGGCTGGTCAGCCTGACGAGCGCGTCAACACCGATATGCCCGGCCGTGCGCACGCCATAGGCCAGTCCGAAAAAAATCAGCCAGCCAAACAGGGCCTTGGTCAGGGCCGTGCTCCAGGTCATCGCCTGAGCCATCCCCATGATTTCGTCGCCAATGGCGAACAGGGGGGCGCTTGCACCTGGCCAACGATCGGCAAGCCAGTAGAAAAGGCTGTAGAAATTGTTGAGGATCACGTAAACGAATGTGACCAGGGTCATGGCGGCCAGAAGGAAGACGATAAAGCCCTCCTCGAAGTGTTCCCAGATTCGCCGAAGCGCTTTCATGGATGGCATCTCACGTCGAGTGACGACTGGCAGGCGCCGCCCCCGGCAGCACCTGCCTCGCGATCATTGAGCCTTGTTGGCGGCTTCGGCTACGGAGATCAGTTCAGGGCCGATTTCGCCTTCGAACATCTTCCATACCGGTTTCATCGCTTCTCGCCATTGCTCGCGTTCTTGCGGTGTCAGGATGATGATTTCAGTCGTTTTGGCCGCGATGATGCGTTGCTTGTCACTCTCATTGAGTTGCTCCGCTTCCTTGTTCACTTGAGCTGTGACTTCCACGACAATCTTGTCCAGTTCGCTGCGAATGTCTGGTGGCAGGCCGTTCCAGAATTTGGTGTTGGTGATCAGCATGTAATCCAGCACACCGTGGTTCGATTCGGTGATGTACTTCTGCACTTCGTGCATTTTCTGGCTGTAGATATTCGAGTATGGGTTCTCCGCGCCGTTGACCACTCCGGTCTGCAGCCCCTGATAAACCTCGGCAAAACTCATCTTGCGCGGATTGGCGTGCACTGCCTTGAACTGTTCTTCGAGCACGGCAGACGCCTGCACCCGGAACTTCAGGCCACGGGCATCGGCGGGGACGCGCAGTGGCTTGTTGGCCGACAGTTGCTTCATCCCGTTGTGCCAGTAGGCCAGGCCGGTGATGTTTTTACTTTCCATGGACTTGAGCAGCCCCTGGCCCTGCGGGCTCAACTGGAAGCGGTTGACCGCGGCGATGTCATTGAACAGGAAGGGCAGATCGAACAGCTGGAGGGTCTTTGTGTACTGTTCGAACTTGGCCAGGGACGGCGCAATCATCTGCACATCTCCCAGCAACAGGGCCTCCATCTCCTTGCCGTCACCAAATAGCGAGGAGTTGGGATAGACCTCGACCTTGACCTTGCCAGGCAAGCGCTCCTCTACCAGTTTCTTGAACAGCAAGGCGCCTTGGCCCTTGGGCGTCTGTTCAGCGACGACGTGCGAGAACTTGATAATCACCGGATCTGCTGCCATGGCCGCGTTCATTGTGCTTAACGCAAGAGCGCAGGCGAGTACTGCGTATAGAGATCTGAACATCGGGGGGCTCCTCTTGTTTTTGTTTTCCATATGGCTCGATGCCTTGAGCGCATTTGTATGTCGGGACAAGAACAAGTCTAGGCAGAAAACCATCCGTTGGAGGGCGATAACCGGGAAGGTAAAAAGCTGCTGGTAGATAACCAGACTCTCAAACCTGACTTCATTGGCTTTTTTTGCCGCTGACTGGAGGCTTGAATGGATGACTGCTTTTGGCTGTGGATCTAGCCAATCATTGCCCTTCGACACTGGCCTTGAGTTCGTGACCGTCCTTTTCAAAATCCCGTTGAGAGCGTCTGTTTAAAGGCGTTTAAGGTTACTTCATGCAAGCTACAAGACCTTGCGCCGTTGCCTACGGTTACGCCAGAATCCGCCGGCTTGTGCGCCCTGGAGGCCATCGGTAACTTGATTCGTGTCACTGCCCATCAGTGATCGGGTTTAGTCGCCCGTTGGTTTCACGAAGCGTATTTGTATCC
Organism: Pseudomonas sp. GL-R-19; assembly: GCF_019956375.1. Lineage (NCBI taxonomy): Bacteria > Pseudomonadati > Pseudomonadota > Gammaproteobacteria > Pseudomonadales > Pseudomonadaceae > Pseudomonas > Pseudomonas sp. GL-R-19. The sequence goes on from NZ_JAHBDJ010000039.1 coordinate 15,416, forward strand.
AGACAGTCAGGTCATTTCATGCCTGCACTTCATGGTAGCTGTGCGCAGGGCGCTTTCGGGCGCGCCGGTTTCGTGTCTCCCCGGTCGACTAACCTGCGTACAGCTGCCACCCCCTTGTTTAGTCGCAAGTCGGTGATGGCTCCATTTTTTGGAGACAGAAATATGTTCAAGGTAACGCCAAACCCGCCGGACGCCGATCCGGTCTCCCCACATGAACCCGACTCAACCAGGCTCAACGAAGCCGCCCTCGATTATCACATCCCCTCGATTGCCGATATCAAAGCCACACCGCGCACACCCTGCAGTTTGTTCACCGTGGACCCGCAGGCGAGTCCCGAAACCTTGATGGTTTATCTGGTCGAGACCCTCGCGTCGGTCGATGTGATGGTCCATCAGTTGGTGGATCATCTGGACGGTGGGTCGCGCAATGCGTTGCTGGGCATTTCCAACAGCGTGATGCTGGCGGAGATCACGGCGAACCGGGTGCTGGATCAAATCGACCCGCCTGGGTGAGGGTAAAAAAGATCAAAAGATCGCAGCCTGCGGCAGCTCCTACGGGGATCGCGTAATGCGTAGGAGCTGCCGCAGGCTGCGATCTTCCGGGGTTTCACTGCCGTTCTGGAAGTAGACCCGCCAGTAGGGCGGGCCCGATAGAGCATCAAAGCTTCGGCAATTGCCCGATGCGGCCCATCATCTCGGTCACGATCTGCAGGTCCAGCAGGAACTGCTCGGTGGTCTTGAACTCGTTGTCGTTGTGGCCGGTGTATTTGACGTCCGGCATGGCCAGGCCGAATTGCACGCCGTTGGGCAGTTCATGCACCGACGTGGCACCGGCGGAGGTGCCGAACTTGTGTTCCATGCCGAGGTTGTCGCTGGCCACCGCGAGCAGGGCCTTGACCCATTCACCCTCGGGGTTGCGGTACATCGGTTCGGCAATCGACAGGTTGAAGGTTGGTGTGATGCCGGTTTTCCTGCTCCAGGCGTCCAGCTTTGCGGCGATTTCGGCCTTGAGCACTTCCGGGGATTTTCCCTTCGGCACGCGCAGGTTGATCGCGAGCTTGAAGGCTTTGTCATCCATCCCGACATAGGTCGGGGAAGTGGTCAGCGGGCCCATGAACTCGTCGGCAAAACCGACCCCCAACTTGCCACCCAGGTAATCCAGCCCCCAGTTGTCGGCGGCGTAGCGGGCGGCGTCCGTGATCTGGTTGTGCTTGAGCGCGACCTTGCCGTCGAGGCTATTGATGAAGTCGAGCATCCTCGCCACCGGGTTGACGCCGGACTCGGGCTCGGAGGAGTGCGCAGACACACCGGTGACCGTCAGTTTGACGTCCTTGCCATCGACCTTGGCGGTGACCTCGAAATTGCCACCGTTGCGCTTGGCATAGTCGGTGCCGGCCTTTTGCAGGCTGGCGGCCAGTTCGGCGGGCTTGTCGGTCACCAGGGTCGCGACCGATGTCGACGGAATCTGGTTGGTGGCCAGACCCCCGGTCATCGAGGTGATTTCTGCGCCCTGGCCTTCGGCTTTACGGTTGGCAAAGCCGGCCATGACAGTGCCGTAGCCTTTCTCGGCGATCACCACCGGGTAGCCGCCATCCAGCGCCAGATTATAGTTGGGGGTCGGGTTGCGTTCGAAGTAGTAGGGGATGGCGTCACCCGTGGTCTCTTCGGTGGTGTCGACCAGCAGCTTGAAGTGTCTGGCCAGCGGCAACTGCTCTTCTTTAATGATCTTCATGGCGTAGAGCGCGACCACGATGCCGTTCTTGTCATCTTCAGTGCCGCGGCCATACATGCGATCACCGATCAGGGTGACCTTGAACGGATCGAGGCGGGTGCCGTCCTGCAGCACCCAGTTCTCGGGCGTCACCGGCACCACATCGGCATGGGCGTGAATGCCCACGACTTCATCGCCAGCGCCTTCCAGGGAGATTTCATAGACACGGTTATCGACGTTGCGAAAGTTCAGGTTGAACGCCAGGGCGAGACCCTTGATCTTCTCGGCAATCTTGAGAAATTCGGGATTGTCGTGCTGGGCAACACCGTCCACGCGCACGGTTGGAATGGCCACCAGCTCCTTCAAGGTTTCGGTGGCCGCACTGCCGTATTTCACCCGGGCGTAGAGGCCAAGCAGGCGATGAATTTCGTTTTGCTGCCCGGCGCCAAGCGTCTTGTTGTCGAGGAATGCACGGATGGCCGGACCGAGGTTGTCGGTTTTGGCGATATCGCTCTTGGACAAGTCGCCCAGGAACTGTCTGAAATCCTTGACCGACGCATCACTGAAGGTCTTGAGGATGATCGCGCTCTGTTGTGGCGTGTTGTTGGCGTGGGCTGCGGTGGTGAACGATGAAAGGCTGGCGAGCATGAGGGTGGTCGCAGCCAGGTGCTTGAGTGAAAAATCCATTGCTGGGGCATTCCTTTGCAGGCGGTTTGTAAGAAATATCTGATCGTTTGATCAGAAACATTTGCAAACTACCACCACGAGCGTGTGAAACGGGAGCCCCTGAAGTGGGATCTGTCGCACAGAAATGCAAAAGCGGCGCAGAAACGAAAACCCGCTCTATCAATGTTTACATTCCGCCATCACCACTTGGCAGGTATTCGGCGTGCCGCCGGATCGGCCCGCATAGCGGATGCAATTATCCAGGGATTTCTGGCGAGCCATGTCCAGGGTGTCCGCCCAGGCGATGCCGCCTTCGCCGACAGTGGGAAGGGCTTTTGCATAGCAGGTTGAACCCGTGTTTGGAGCTGAATAGCGAGCCGTGGTGGCTTTGCCTGAACATCCCGCTGTCAGTGCCAGATCAATGGCGAGCAGGGAAAGCAGGATCCATGACGACCATTGACGCGCAGTTTTTCCCGTCATCCCGGTTCCCCTGTAGCAAGAGGCGTATTCGAGATCGTACATGGCCACATCAGGGCCGGGGCACACTCTTTCTCTGAGCCTATCCTTGCGGCACCGATCCTGCCGCACCTTTCGTCTACTTCCCAATCATCAGCTGAGTCCGTGCGCCAGGCGTGAGGGCAGCCTGGCCTGAACGGGAAAACCCATCCGGATTGGCGTAGGCCGCCATCACGCTCCCGATGGTCAATCAAACGGCTGACGCTAGCGCTTGATCTGAGAAATCTTCGTTCCCTCGATGCTGACCCCCACCATCAGCCCTTGCTGGTCGAAGATGAACGCGTAGGCGTCGTCTTTGAGCGTCGAGCTGGACAGGTTCTTCGCAACCCCTGCATTCACTAAAACAACCGTTGGCCCTACACCGATTTCCCAGCCCTTGGTGTCGGCCAGATACTTCACGGCATTATCGGTCATCAGGAAAACCACATAGCCATACGACTGGGCGCCGGCCTGCAGCCCCCATGAACCGCTGACGGAGTTGTAGTAACTCTCGACTTTCGAGCCTTTCATCAGTACGCCTTCGCCATAGCTGCCGCCGAATACAAGACCGGCCTTGATGATGTTCGGGAAAACAAGCGCCGCTTTGGCTTTGTGCGAGATGGTTTCGGAAAAAGGATTGGTCTTGTAGAGCGTTTGCAACGCTTGTCGAGAGTCTGCACTCAGGTCCTCGGCGGTGGCCGCTCCTGCAGTGTTCAGGAAACTGGCCGATGCCAATGATGCCGTCACGAGGAAGATCGACAGGAAGAACCGCATTGATTGAGTCATTTGCCTACTCCGCCGAGGGAGCATTGGATGAGAGCAGTGGCAAGCGCCTGCGTCAGGCAGGAACCGAATCCGCTGAGGTTATCCGGCGCACCCTGAAGTGTGTGAATTGCAGGCATCGCTCTTGAATGAAGTTGGCTCGGGGCCACTGATCATTTGCGATGCCTTCAGCTGTTATGACCACTGCGTAATGACCGGGTTCGCTGTCAGTTTTGCTTCTGGCCTCTGGCGTCCAGTATTTTCACACCGTGATTTCGGGTGGTGGCCGATAACACCGGCCTGAACGCAAAGTCGAAGTGCTGTTGGCATCCGCAGCATTGATGTTCTGATTGAGTCGGCTGAGTAGGGCGGGGCTGGGATCGTCTCGCAGGCGCATGGCCGCCTCATATTCGTCAGAGAAAAACGCAGCAGGCAGCAAAAGGCCCGCGCAATGACGGGCCTTCTGTTTGGGGTCAAATCCTTTTGTTCATCCAATCTGCGCTCCATCTTGTGAGCGTTTCGTGAAAAGCATGTCGTAGCAATGAAAAAGCCCGGCGTCGGCCGGGCTCTCTGTAGATGGGCCAAATCCATTTGGCTGATCCCATTGTGCTGGGTGGATGTGACAACGATATGACAGGGCTGACACGAAGAGCTGATCGCTGTCGGGCTGGTCAATTTAGCGGAAGCTGCAATTTTCTTGAGAAAATTATGGAACGCTTGTCGAGCGGCGAGATTTTCACCAAACCCCAGAAACGACAAAGCCCTGAATAATCAGGGCTTTGTCGTATAAAGATGGCGGAGGCGATGGGATTCGAACTCATGGACCTGTTACAGTCGACGGTTTTCAAGTCCGATATGCAAGTCCCTTTATTCTGCGGTGTGCAGCTCCTTTTCGTTCTAATACGAATTTTTTTTGCCACCTCTACAGGCCGCGTTTTACAAGGGGTCGTATTATGGTTTTGTAACACTTTTTGGGCTATTTTGAGGGCTTAGCAATGGCGCCGACACGACGGTAAACGCGCTCAGTAATGTCGCCTTTGGTATGTCCTAGCAGCAAGCTGGCCTCACCAATATCCGTGATCTCTGATGCTGCTTTAGGTCGGATGTCTCGGAATTGAAACTCTGCGACCCGGCTCGCTAAGTGCGTGTCACTATTATCAAGTGCCGCCTGCTTCGCCTTCTCTCTTGCCTCATCCCATCGCTTACGCAGCATGGTAGCGGTCATCCGTTTTCCTCTTTGACTAACTATCAGATAACTCGACAGATGCTGCGCATTACGCTTGGCGATCTGGGCGATCAGCAAGCCCAGGCTGTTTGCAGAGCCGTCAGTAGTAGTCTGTATTCGAAGTTTTTTACTGGTTTTGTTTTGCTGAACCATCAGGAATCCTCCCTCGATGTCATCCTTGCGCATTACTAGTACGTCCGCTGGCCGTTGACCGGTCAGGTAAGCCAGGTCCATGGCATCTTTCAGCTCTTGACCTGCCTTCTGGTACACCGCCTTCCAGACCGCATCGTTTGCGTAGTAATCGCGCGGGGTTTCCTTGTTTTTACGGACTCCTTGGCACGGGTTTTCCTTTGTGGTTAGACCCCATTCTCGTGCCATGTTGAATACGTGGGAGAGGGTGGCGATTTCGCGATTTGCTCGCACTTTTGCCGAGCGTGCATCCCTGTAACCGGCAATTGCTGCAGGTGTTATGGCATCGATAGGTGCGCTGTCGAACATTGGTCGCAGTTGCTTAATCTCTGACAGGTTGTCCTTCTGGGTGCGCGCTGCTTTTTTGGGGACAATATCGCGAATATACCTATCAAAGATTCCCTTCATGGTTCGAAGATCGAGAGGCGCCTCCTTGGCTTCGAGTTCAGCCCATTTGACCCTGGCCTTGTCCAAGTCTTTGCCTAGCGGTATCGCCTTTCCCGCCATATCCAAGTAGTAGTAAGCAATCCAGGTTTTTCCGCTTTTCCGGGGACGTGTCCACTGATACATCCTTGGCGGTAAGTTGCGTGTTTCGGCATTGCGGGGGCGCATATCAGTTCACTCGTGAGAAGTCTGGCGTCCATGCTGGCGCCGCGGGAGTGGAGGGCGGGTTGAGAGCGGTAGGTGACACCATGCCCAACTTCATGCGGACATAGTGCCGACCAACCAACGGGCGCTTGCCTCGGCTTTCGATGAAGACCCATTGGTGGTCGATCAGCCAGCGTCGCTGGGAAGCCCTGGCCTTGTAGCCGGTGATAATCGCTAGTTCTTCGTCCGAAAGAATTTCGGATTCCATGGGATGCTCCATGCCGCGCGTGGCGGCAGAAGGTGGGGAGGGTTCAGATGATTGCTGTCAGCGTCTGGCTGCCGTCGGCATGAGTAGTGGTCATGTGCATCGCGGGGCGGCTTGGCGGGCGGATGACGTTCAGCGCATGGACAAACTTCTCGCATGACACCTCATCCGTACCGGGCAGGATGGTGGTGCGGAACAGCTCTCGCTCATCCTCGTCTTCAAGCTGAGCGGAAAGCAGCAGGGCAATTTCATACTCTTTGCAGATGGCGATGATCTTGTGGACCAGAGGGCTAATTTGTTCGTCGTACACGTTTTCTTTGGTCATGAGGATTCCTCACCCGCCGTTCACCGGCAGGCTGGTTGAGTTGTATGGTGTGGGTTACAGCTGGTAATCCGAGGGGCAGGGGTCAAGGTGCGAGTATTGCGGCTATGCACGGGCTGGCCATAGGGATACCTCGTGCATACCGTTGATGGGCTGGTAACATCGGCACATCGGTTCAAGTAGATGGAAATATGAAAGACAGGATGATTTGGTGTGTTTGCGGGCTGCTATTCGGAGCGGGAATAATCTGGGGAAAGATGAGCGGCTCACCTGATTTTTTTAAAATCGCCAATGTGCACGACTTGTTTGATATAGCAGGGGCTTTTGCCACGATAGTTGCCGTTATCATTGCTTTGGTAACAATGAATTCTTGGCGCAAGCAAGCTAAGGCAGAATCTGATCACGAGCTCGCTCGAAAGCTCGTTGTTGTTTTGAGAAAATACAATGATGAGCTTTTGAAAACTTGGCACTTTGCTGAGTCATCGGTTATTCAAATTGAGAATAATTCGTGGATTGGTGATGGAGGCTCAGATAATTACTTGGTGAAAATTTATCAAAGTCGGCTGAGTGAGATTCAAGCTGTGCGGGCAGAGATTGAACCACTGGATTTAGAGTGTTCCGAGATCTGGGGGGGCGTTTTCAAGACGCAGTTTGCAGAGCTATACAGGCTTGAGCATGTATTTTGTGATTTTATAGATAATTATGTGAGGCTTTTGATACGCGGAAGGTTTGATGAACGTGCGGAAATTGAGTCGACTAACGCCATGATGAAATGGCAAAATCTAAAGGACAATGATCTAGGCGAATATAAACCAGCCGAAAAGCAAATAAACAAGACGGTTGATCTGCTGAGAGTTGCCGCTAGAGCCCGTCTGATCGGGTTTGATGTATAGAAGGTGGGTTAAGGTCCTTCTCTATTACCTCACAGAAGAATGAGTGCGCAGTTCTTCTCGTGACGGAGCGACGGTCCTTCGCCAATGTCCTGTAACGAGAAGCGAACGTTTGTGGTGCGGCGCGGTAGGGTCTGCGCTATTTTGCTGGTATTTTGTAGGGAAATTAGTTAGAAGTGGTGTAAGGCCCTATACGAGGCTCAAACGGAAGAGGAATATTAAGGAATGGAACTAGCTCATACGAAACTGGCAACGCTTTACTATCATGAGCTGTGGTGGCTATCGCTCTCGATTTTTGAAAAGTGTGAAAAGATTTTCAGGGATGCAACTCTTCCCGAGAGTGGTTATATTTTAGAAGTTAATCCGAAACTTCACTCTACAATTGCTTCGCTTTTATCTGATGCTGCAAATATTAAAAAACTTGTTGCGACTTCTGATGTAAAAGCTAATGGGGAGAATGGTGTTAGGTTCAAACTGCGAAAAGAGAGAGCTAAAGAGCTTTCAGAATTCATTTCATCGTTAAATATCAAGGAGCTTTTAAATCATAAAGTTCGAAACACTCTAGAGCACTTTGACGAGTATCTGGATGAGGCTAATTATGACCTTTCTAAAAAACCATTTCAGGGGAGGATGGCAGTTTACAATATGATAATTTCCCATTGGGAGGCTATGAATCCGCGTGTTTATCCAATTCGTCTGTATGTTTCTTCTGAGAAGAAATTTTATAATATGAAGTGGAGTGTCGACATCGGTCTTATTCATTCAGAAGCGAAGTCAATTGTGGATAAACTTGTCCTTGAGATTTTTCCGGGCCAGGAACCAGGTGGGTTGATGCTACAGGTCTAGCATTCTTCATAACGCGTATCTGATCTTGGCTATGGCCTACCTCTTCAATTTCGTGGGGTGGTAGATCCAGCCATGTCTGTCGTCGGCGCTGGCGCACCCGGTTGTTGATGCGTCTCATGCTGTCCTCTGCTGACTCCAGACACCCACGGCGTCGAACATCCGGGCCGCCTGCTCTTCAGTCAGCGATATCTCGGCGGGTATGGCGATCCAGCCCGACGCGACCCTGTGATTCGGATTGCTCTCGGCGACCAGGGCTTTGTAGGTGTCCTCGATCACGTCTTCGAGGTGGGCGGCCAGATAGTTACCTTGAGGCGCGACCTCTACCGATTTGGTGTAGCGGTTGCCGCGATGATCTCGACATTGGACGCTGACATAGATCGTCCAGCGATGGGCAAAGTCGCAGACTGCTTCGGCCATGCGTTGTCCTGGAGGGATGCTCTTGTAGTTCTTCCAGTTCATCATCCCTTGGCGTCCGCTGGGGTCGATGTGGACCACCGCGACGTGATTGGCGTTGAGCAGTGCTCGGCTCGATCGCTCTATCCGGGTACGCATGTTGTTGGGCTTTCGCTTTTTCATAGCGCGACCGTAATCTGGCGATTGGCCTTGGCTTCAAACTGCATGGCAAGGTCGTGAGCTGCTTTGTAGTCGTTGCGGAAAGCGCGAGTCTTGCCGGTGGTGAGGTCTTTAATCTGATACATGCCGAAGCTTCCGCCGGCGACTTGGTAGCGCACCGGTTTGGATGGGGCTCGTCGATCAATACGACTGTAGAACCCGGAGCGGGCGGTCTTTGTTCGTTGCAGCAGTTCACCGACTTCATCGATGCGCTCTTGAAAAGATGGATGCATGGTTGATCCCTCGGAGTAGGTTAGGTGTATTAATCAGCACTCCGACCACCTGCTGATGGCCACCGGGAAAGGAAGGGGGCTGTTTGATAAATTGCAGGCGTAAAAAAGCCCGATCGGAACCGGGCCATTGTTTGCGTCACAAAGACCTGCTTAAGAGATCGAAGGTGTTGCCATCGCGGACTTCGACAAACCCGCCTGAATGCGCTGCGTGATTTCTTCTCGATGCACCTGGACATCCTTTGGTGCGCTAGTTCCGATACGTACCTGTTTCCCGCTAACGCCCAGCACTGTGATTGTGATGTTGTTGCCTATGTTGATGCTTTCGCCTTCTTTGCGAGTCAAAATCAGCATTGTCCATTTCCTTGCGTGAGTGGGTTTCCCAATGCCGCCTTGCAAGAAGCGGCATCAGTGAAACATCACTGCATTACGCGGATTTCATTACGAGGGAACCACGCACCGTCGAGCTTCACCATGCAGCCAACAAAGGCGGCGTAGCGAGTCTTTCGATCTGTCTGGAAGCCGTAGTAAGAGCAAGTGGCCCGCGAGGCAAGCCCGCTCAGCAACATGCAGCCCACGATCAGTGCCAGCAGGATCAGCAGAACCTTTGTCGCGTACTTCACGCCTCGATACCGTAGTCAGCCAGACGCAGACCGAAGTGCATGCCTATTTCTTTCAGCACCACCAACTCTGCTGATTCGATCTGGCCGTCAGCCTGGGCAACGGCAAGAATGTTAACGAAGGCTTCCTCCGCGTCCGTTGGAACGTTTTTGATGTCGGCCAGTTCCCGCTTGATCGCCAATCGACCTACTTGAAAGTTGGCGTTCAACTGGCCTGTAAAACGATTGATGGTTTCGGTGATCTCGCTGCCGAAGTGCGTCAAATTCGGGTTAGAGCGAATCAACTCATCCAGCTTGGAAACCTCGCTGGCTTCAATCTCACCATCAGCCGCAGCGACCAATAGGCCGCCACCGACAATGGCCTGCATCAAGTCGCGGTTAACGACCTTCTTCATTTCGGCCTGGGCGTTGCCGACTTGTTTTCCGAAGAGTTTTTTCATTCCGAACATGGTGTTTCCTCTGGTGGGATTACATCCCGATGCACCCTGTCGCCAAGGTGCAGCAGTGATGCTGTCCGTCCTATTGCCGCCGGAGGAGCGCGGCGCATTGCTTGCCAGGTCATTCCACGGTTCTGGCGTTTCACCATCGAGCAGCCGCACAGGCTGTTCCTGTCGTTGACAGACTTTCGGGCCTGTCTGCTCGCCGGTCGCCGGGAGAGGCAATGCGGACTGTTGTTCGTTGCGCTGACTGTTAAAGAGCGGCGCGGCTTTCGCTGCTGAGTCGATTATGTGTCGATATGGATAAAATATAGGTGTACACATAATTCGTGTCAATGGGTAAACCCATAAAATTTACAGTCGGCGATAAAAAGCCCGCAAATCGCGGGCTTCGCTTATAGGTCGACGTATCTCTGCCAGCCAATTCTCACGCTGTCGTCTTCTAACCGCTCGACAGTTATCCCACCTGTTTCCTCAAACTCTTGGATGACACGCTCCCATGCATCGGGTGACTCGTCTTCACGCCTGGCGATCGTAATTGTCTGAACCTTTTGCACGTTTGGATCGGACACCATGCGTTGAATGCGTCGGCCGACTTGTTCATAGGTGTTCAACGTGAGGGAGTTGCTGCCATTGCTCATCTGTCTTCCTTTGTTTTTTTCTGTGTGGATAGACAGTATTTTGTTGAGGGGAAAGCAACAATCCGGAAAGAGCACGCTTGTACTCTTTTGAGCCGAAGCAAAAAAAAGCCCGCTTAGTGCGGGCTGGTTTATCACATGAATGGCGGTGCATGAGTGTCGCTCTAAAGCTTTCCGGTCATACGTACTGCTACGCCAATGATGCGGCAATTTTCATCACACTCGACCATTTTATAAGCTGGGTTCAGCGGCTTCAGATAACGTACACCGCCATCCTCCACCAGCTTCTTAAAAGTCGCCTCGTTGCTCGCGGGCAGTTTGGCAATAACCAACTTGCCGGGTTTCACATCTGCCTCGGTGTCTACTAGGATCATCATCCCTTCAGGGACGCTTACGCCTGCAGGTGCGGTCATCGAATCACCTTTAACCTCAAGCCAAAACGCAGGTCCTTTGGAGTCGTAGTCAGATATTTCATACCTGTCAGAAAAACCATCCGGGTAAGGCTGGACAGCTTCCTCCCAGGAACCCGCTGATACCCAGCTGATCACTGGATATCGATAAAGCATCTGAGGCTGGACAGCATCCTTTACGTTGGACTGTTCGGTGGTTTCTGAAACCATCGGGCCAGACCCACTCTCAATCCATATGGCCGAAACTCCGCACGCTTTCGCAATGGAGGCGTTATAGGAGGAGCGCTGTGATCTGCCTCTCTCAAGGTCAGAAATAGACGCTTGATCGATGCCAACAAGCTTCGCTAGTTGGGCCTGAGTAAATCCGGCGTGTCGTCGAGCGGCCTTGATTCGTTCTTTATATTCCATCTTCCGATTATTACTGGCGAACCCATATCGTTGCAAAGTGGTATGCCTATGATCTACGATATGGGTATTCACATAATTAGGGGCGATATGAACACCATATTTAAAGACCTTGTTGCTTTCTTCGGGACGCAGGAGGCCACCGCAGAGAAGCTCAAGGTGGATCAAAGCACCGTTTCCGGTTGGGTTCGTGAAAAGCACGGGATGTCTCCGGTGGTTGCCAAACGGGCTGAAGCCTTGACCAACGGTGTATTCAAGAAAGAAACCCTTTGTCCTTCATTTCCTTGGGCCGAGCTGAGTACCTAACGGACATCACAGCGACTAACTGAAGCCATTTTTAGCGCAACGGCGCCGAGAGAAAACTAGACGATGAAATCGCCAGTGCTAGACACCCGTCGCAAAGCAGTCATTGCCTCTGCCAATGCATTCCCTGGCGGACTTGCATACGCCTCTGACTTTCTTGGCGAAGAGAATCTCAAGCGCTTCAAAAACCGGATTTACGAGTCGGCAGGCGTCAAGCCTCTCACCGACGATGAGGTCTGCACACTTGAGACTGAAACCAAAACCACCTTCTTGCCGGACTACATCTGCGCGATGTACGGCGGCGTATTTGTTCGTCTGCCTGAGGTTGGCGATCTGGACAATGTAGACATGCACCAGCGCTCGTTGCGTACTTCTGTGAAGCGCGGTCGGGTTGACCAGTTTCTTGCCCTGGCGCTGGAGGACGGCGAAATCACTGCAGCGGAAGCCGCAGAGATTCTGGCCCTGCACGCGAAGCACTTGGCTGCCCGGCACGAGGAGGTGACCGCACTGATTGAGTTGCACAAATCGAAACGCTCAGCCCGACCGCCAAGCGGGAAGGGTTGATATGCAGTTCACGATCACGATCAACCAGGTGAAAGCACTGGAGTGGGGGTTGAACTCCCAGCAGGCGCTGCTGTTTTCGTTTGTCTACGAGTGTCCTAGCTGGGCAAGGCCAATCAAGACCGATAAGGGGATTTTCTTTGCCTTGAGCAAGGCAAAAATCGTGGAGGAATTGCCCTTGCTCACCGACAAACCAGATACAGCGTACCGACTTCTCAAAGGGCTCGAGACCGCCGGGCTGATCGAGCTATCCCACACTTCCAACATCAGTTTGTTTCGTTTGACCGAAAAGGCCAAAGAGTGGAATCGCAAGTTGGACGGGTCGGAAAAATATCCGACCTCTGAGGTGTGTGAGGGTCGGAAAAAAATCCGATCTACCTCGGAAAAATCTCCGAGCAAGGTCGGAAAAATATCCGAGCAGGGTCGGAAAAAAATCCGAGGAGGGTCGGAAAAATTTCCGACAAATCAGGGTACCAGTAATCAGGGTACCAATCAGGTAACCAGTAATCAGGAGAAGCAGGGCGCTAACGCGCCAGGCAAATCGCCAAAGTTCGACCCGCTAACCGCCAAGCCGGAAAACGTCAGCGTCGAGGTTTGGGCCGACTGGTGCCAGCACCGCAAGGAAATCCACAAACCCCTCACCGCCAAGAGCTGTGAACAACAGGCCAAGGCCTTGGCGAACCATCCAGCCCCCGATTGCGTTCTGGCCCTTTCGATCAGCAACGGATGGACGGGGATCTTCCCCGACAAAGCAGTCATCCCCGCACCACTTCCGACCAGTCGCCATTCCGGCTTTGAAATTCGCGATTACAAGGCCGGTACCAAGGAGAACGCCAATGGCACCTTCCGTCTCTAACTTCGGCGCTCACATGGACCGCAAATTCGGCGTCATCGGCCGTCAGCCAGCGAGCTGCTTCGATCATGGCGAATATTCGGCGGTCATCCTCAAGGGTGGCAACTTGTCTGGGTGTCCCATCTGCGCGAGCAACAAACGTGACATGCAAGAGCTCGAGCGCAAACGCTGTCAGTTTCGGATAGTTCAGCAATCAATCGCCCGGATTCCGAAGCGTTTCGCGGAAAAGACATTTGCCGATTTCGTCGTGTCGAATCCGGCCCAGCAGATCGCCCTGGATGCGTGTACCGACTACGTCGACAATTTTTCGAAGCATCGCCGGGAAGGTCGCTGCATGTTGCTGCTGGGGAAGGTCGGCACCGGCAAGACCCACCTGGCCATTGCCTCGGCCAATCACCTGATCAACGAATGCATGGTCAAGGCGATCTACCGCACGGTGGGCACGCTCATCGGCGAGATCCGGGCGACGTTCAATGAGCGCTCAGGCGAGTCCGAGGCGCACATCTTGCGTGAGGTGATCGGCGCGGACCTGCTGGTGCTCGATGAAGTCGGTGCTACCAAGCAGAGCGAGTTCGAGCTGGCCACCCTGTTCAGCATCATCAACGGTCGTTACGAACAATGTCGTCCGACGATCATCGTCAGCAACCTGTCTCCCGCCGAATTGAACGACGCCATTGGTGCGCGCTGTGTCGACCGCATCCGGGAAAACGGCTGCATTGGCGTGGCATTCGAGTGGGAATCTCAACGCGGTAAGGAGGGCTTCTGATGAACGCAGCCAAACAACAAAACATGCTCGCCGGGCAATCGTCGCTCGCCCGCAAAGTATTTCAAGTCGTGCCAATCCAGGAGCGCTGGAGTGCTCACGATATTTTCAATTCGTTGATGGTTGCCGAAACCACGGGTGCCCAGTTTCCGGCCGTACGTCGCGGACTGGGTGAGTTGAAGGACGCAGGTCTGATTCGCGAACCCGTTAACGGACACTTCCAGCGTACCGCCATCACCATCACGCCCCGGAGAGAACAAAGCATGTCGAAAGATACCAAGCCGGCCATGGCTACTACCAAGAAACCTGAGGGTAGCGCTCTGGATACATTGGCGGTGCTGTCTGGCGAGGTCATCAGCTTTGCCGAGGAAGTCGGTCAGCGCATGAAAAAGCTCGCCGCGCGTATCGAGGAAGTGGCGTTGTCCGTTGAGGCAGAGCGCGAGGTCAATGCTGAAGCTCTCGACAAATTCAAGCTCCTGCAATCTCTGCTGAAGGGGGGCTAATGGGCAAGCGCATGGGGATCAGCTTGGAGATGCCTGATCGCCGCCTGGCTATTCCGGATTCGGCAAACTATCGGTTTGCCGTGTTCTGCTGTTCGTACAAAGTGGACTTGGGCAGCACCCCCGATCACGCATTGGCGCTGTTCGTTGATCAGGCAATGGCCGAGCGCTACGGCGCCTGGATGTGGCCCTCGACATTTGAAGTGGTCGACTTGCTTGGTAAAAGGGGCGATGACCAATGACTGCTCCCTTGAAAACCCTGACTGTGAAACTGTCTGATGCTGTCATCAAACAGCATGCCATCGACCCGACCATTACCGAGCTGAAGGATCCTCGGCACCCGCTGCGCTTTCGTTACCGTCACGACCGCAGCAAAGGCAGTTGGCACCTGGTGCGTTTCGACAAGGGCGCCAAATGGAAAAAGGCTGCCAACTGGCCCGACGTGCCAGCGCGGGTCATGCTCGACAGCTTGCCGGTAGTGCAGGCCCGGTTGTTGGCCGATCCGTCGGCTGCTGCCACGGTGGATGGTTGGGAGCGGGTCGGGCAGGTGTTGGAGTGGTATGCCGCGCGCCTGAACACCGATAACAGTTTGTCCAAAAGCCGCCGAGGATCGTCGTTGTCGGCGATCCGCTGCCAGTTGTTGCCCGCACTGGGTGATTTGCCCTTGTGCAAACTCAATGCCGATACCTTGGACCGACACTTGGTCTGGCACATGCAGGCCGAGTACAGCCTGTCCTACGTCAAGTCGGTGTTGGACGTACTGAAGGTGGTGTTCGGCGCTGCGTTGACGCTGAAAAAGATCACCGTGAATCCGCTGCTTGGGGTGTCGTTCAGTCACTTCACCAAGGCCAAAATCAAGCCCAAGGGTGCACGCTTGCGACACGTCGCCGTGGTGGACCTGCTGGCCGAATGGAGTGAAGCGTTCATCACGGAACCGACGGCCGTGACGCTGCTGGTGTTGATGCTGACCCATGCCACGCGAATCACCGAAACCCGTCTGGCCAAGTGGAAAAACATCCACCTGGATGCGGGGGGGTGGTTCATCCCGGCCGATGACACTAAATCCAAGCGCGACCACCTGTTGCCGTTGACCACGCAGGCCGTGGCTTTTCTGGAACGTTACCGTGCGCAGCAGCGGGCCCAGGGTTACGACGGGGCGTACCTGTTTCCGGCGACTTCACGTTCGGGGCGCCCGATGTCACGCAGCCAGGCCTTTGCCATTTTTGCCCGATTGGGAGCGGGCGAGTGGACCAGTCACGACCTGCGCAAACTGGCGCCTTCCATCTGGGCCAACCTCGGTGTCGATTCACTGGTGGGAAAACTACTACTCAACCACGCCCTGACCGAACTGGAGCGCACCTACTTTCAGGCGATGGGCGAGGTGGTAAAGCGCAACGCCCTGGAGCGGTGGCACGGCTGGCTCGACGCACAGGGTTTTGATGCATTGCAGGACAAGACAGGAGCAAGACGCGCGAGTAAGCCGGTTGCCCTGGACCCCTCGGGCTGGTTGGCCTGAAGCCGAAAACAGAAATTAATCTTACAAGAGGATTCAAACATGCAGAAAGGGCAGGGGTATGGCTTTAAGAGGCGGCGGATCGAGCTGGATCCTTGCCCAACCTGCAAGGGCAAAGCGGTAGTGAAAGGGTTGTTTTATGAGCTGGTTTGCACTGCTTGCAACGGCTCAGGTTGGGTCATTCGAGGGAGTAGGTTGGTGCTTTCTTCGGACGAGTTAGTCACCCAATTGAGCTTCAAATTGCAGCAGGCTCAGCGCGAAATTGAACTGCTCCAGCGAGGGGCGTCGATCTCCGGGCCGACCGAGTACTACCAAATGAACAACCGTCGCGGTGCCGGCGGCACAAATTTCACAGGGGATTGAGAACATGATGATTCGAAAGCCGGCAGGCCGACCTTTGGGCGATACCGAATACCTGCTGGAGCAGTGGGGCTGGTGGCGGATGGATGGGGCTGGCGTCCCCATCTACATCTCACCGACTTTGGCGCTAATGCGCCAGGCAATGCCGCAAGTGTCGGCGAGCAAAAGCTATTGCATTACTGATGAATGGGCTGGAGCTATTGATAGCGCAGTTGCGCGGCTCTCACACCGTGATCGACAAATGGGCGATATTATTTGGCTTTACTACGGTGCTAAATGGCCCATGGTTCGGGTTGGTAAGCACTACGGCATAAGTGAAGGGAAGGCGAGGGAATTGGCGAGAGCAGGCATCGCGTGGATCGATTGTGCTGTCGATGCAATGCGGCAAGCTGCTTAATCTATTAGCCGATTGCTGCCTGTCGCGAAAGGCAGCAATCGACTGTGGATTCAACCGGTCGATGCAACAGATTGGCTGTTCTCGAAGCCAAATGGTCCTTAACGGCGGCGAGTAAATGTTACGGAACTGAATCTGAGCTGCATCTCGTATTCATCGTGGCGATAAGACGTACAAATAACGGGGAGCTGGTGTCCGGTTTTGTAGGGGTAAGTCCATTTATTGTGATCTACACTCCCTGGGCGTGTGAGTTGGCGCTTCGCCACAGGATTTACTCAGTCGCTAAGTAAAGAGACAGACCTGAATTTCAGTGGGTCGCGGTCTGGGTGGGGGCATGCCAGTCGAACAGCAAAAAACCTTGTCTGGCAATCGTGTATCAGGCGAGTTCGACAACGCCTGGATTGAAGCCCTGATCGCCCACATGACCTGGCACTACTGAAAAAAGTCGGGAGGGTTTCAAGCATTCGAATTATTTCACCGTGGCCATGAAGGCTCACGGTGCCAGCTTGCTCAAAACTAACGAGGTAGAAATGAACAGGAAGTCTAACCGGGGCTGGACAATGGCTGCGGCACTCGTCGTAGTGGGTTCAACGCTTTTTGCAGGGTGTGCGAGCAAGAACGATCCGATCACGCAGGCAGACAAGACGGATGTGACCAAGGGCGTACCCGCGCCGAGTCTCGAGCAGACCAAGGCGATCGCCGAGGAAGGCTTTATTTACGGCTTACCGCTGGTCATGAACTACGCCGTTATGCACGAATATGCTGTGGACAAGGGTGGCCCGCAATACAAGGCGCCGTTCAACCAGATCAAGAACGAGCCTCGCGTCTTCACCTACCAAGACACGGCCATCATCACTCCGAACAGCGACACCCCGTATTCGTTTGTCTGGCTGGACCTGCGCGCGGAGCCGATGGTGATCTCGGTGCCGGCAGTGGACAAGCAGCGTTACTACTCGGTGCAGATGATCGACGGCAACACTTACAACTACGGTTACATCGGCAGCCGTGCTACCGGCAACGAGCCAGGCCACTACATGGTGGTCGGTCCCGATTGGAAAGGCGCGCCCCCTCCCGGTATCAAAAAAGTCTTCACCTCGACCACTCCCTTCGCCGTGAGTGCCATTCGGACTCAGCTCTACAATGCCAAGGACATGCCGAATGTCGAGAAGGTGCAAGCAGGCTACAAGGTCCAGCCGCTGTCCGCCTTCCTCCATCAACCCGCGCCGCCCACTGCGCCGAAGATTGATTTCGTGCCGGCTACGACAGAAGGCATCAAGGCCAACTTCTTCGAGTACTTGTCGGCCGCGATGGAGTATGTGCCGCCATCGGCTGACGACCAGGAGATCCGGGCCAAGCTGGCCAGCATCGGCGTAGGCCCTGGTCGCACCTTCGAATTTAAGGACCTCTCGCTCGAGCACAAGGCCGCGGTCCTGCTCGGGATGAAGGCCGGTGACGAGAAGGTCGACAAGTTCCTCGCGAGCGGGACGAAGATAATCAACGGCTGGAACGTCGGCGCGTACTTCGGCGACCAAACGTTCTACAAGGCCGACTGGCTAAAGCGTGCTGGTGCCGCGAAAGGCGGCCTCTACGGCAACGACGCCGTCGAGGCGATGTATCCCAACACGCGCACCGACGGCACCGGCCAGACTCTCGATACCAGCAAGCGCAAGTACACGCTGACTTTCCCAGCCGGCAAACTGCCGCCAGTCAATGCCTTCTGGTCGGTGACCATGTACGACGGCAAGAGCCAACTGCTGGTCAAGAATCCGCTCAACCGTTACCTGATCAATTCGCCGATGCTGTCGGCAATGAAGAAAAACACGGATGGTTCACTGACGCTGTACATTCAGAAAGACTCCCCCGGTAAGGCTAAGGAGGCAAACTGGTTGCCCGCGCCTGACGACACGGTCTTTCTGGTAATGCGCCTCTACTGGCCGAAGACCGCACCGCCTTCGATTCTTCCCGCTGGCGACGGCAGCTGGCAGCCACCGGCGCTGGTGGTCACGAAGTAAATCTTGCGGCCCATTGCTGACACTCGCCGTAGGTCGGTGTCGGCTTGTGGTGCCTTTTTTGCCAATAGCAGCCAATCATCAAGGGCTGCTATTGGTCGGTTTTTGCCTGTCGCGACCGGCTAAAAACGACCCTTCTCGGACGTTTATGTACGTCGCGACATATGATTTCTTTGCGCCCCAAGTCGGTCGTTATGCAATCGCTTGCCCTGTTCCGATTGGGTGAGCAGAAGCTGATCGACGTGATGCTGTCGAGTGAAGAGTAGGTGTGCCGCAGGTGAGTGCAGCACGGAAGCGTTACTTGGCGACTCTCCAATAAACGACAGGGTCTGAATAGCCTGCTTCTCTGAGTGCCTGAGCTTTGTGCAAGTCATTATCGAGCGACATAGAGGCGGTGCCACTTAGCTTGTCCTGGACATGGTAGTAAAGGACATCCTGAGCTGGCGCTAGCGCCGTTAAGATTGTGACCGTCTGGGGCAAGTTGTCATGCTTGAATTTCAACTCGGCAGAAAGCTGCTCGCCACGGTTGAGCGCATCGCAAACTGAATATGCGTCGCTCTCAACTTCATAAGTCAGGCCGCGTAAAGGCAATGATTCGTTGTGGATCGTGAAGATCGTTCCTTTGCCGCCCTTGTACCACTCAGGGTTTGACGTCACGACGCGAAATTTATTCAAAATCAGCTCTCCATGTGATTTATCGAAACTTAGTGATACCGGCAACCTGCCACTACTCCAAGTCCTACTTTAGCCCTGATCGAGACAATTTATAACAACCAAGCAACCCGACTGAGAGGCAATCGAACGGCCCTGACAGTCGGGGCATCATACTGAGACTTTTATTGGCTAACCTGCTGAATCAAGCATGCCCAAGGCTTCTGCCACGTTTCGGACGTTTGACCTCTCACGTGCCAACGTCTGCACTTGGCCGGTTTTTGCCTGTCGCGACCGGCTAAAAACGACCCATTGCTGCCGGTGGCGGCGCCGGGCAGCAATCACCAAAGGCAGACGCTCGAAGCGTGTTTACAAATATTGCTGACCGATGCGCATTGCAGTGCTCGTATCCATTATCTACCGCCATCTATTTTCTATTTTCTATTGTCGGCCTGGAGGTAGCCCTGACGGGGTGTCCTGCACTAAACTTTTCAGGACACAATCTGGTGATATTGGGACATGAGGTAAAGCGTGTATACCCTGACGCGAAGTGCCAGCCTTACAAACTATGAACAGGTTGCCCGTTCGGTAGGGCTCGATCCTTTTCATATGTTGCGGCTGGCCAAGCTGCCAGCCAGTGCTCTCGACGACCCGAATATCATGATCAGTAGCGATTCGGTGGGGTGGCTGCTGGAGGAATCAGCGCGCCTGTCCGGCCAAGAGGCCTTCGGATTGCTGCTCGCGGAAAAGAAACACCTTTCCAACTTTGGCATGGTAGCGCTGCTTATCCGCGAAGAGCCAACACTTCGGGCAGCCTTGCAATCTTGCTTCCGCTATATGCGACTGCATAACGCCGGTGTGCAATTGCGGCTTGAGGATGTAAGCGACCTGGCCCTGCTGCATGTGGGTGTGATTGTGCAGGGTCATCATGGCGTCTGGCGCCAGGCTATTGAACAAGCGACCGGTATTATGCTGCGGACGCTGAGCATTCTGAGCGGCTATATCTTCAGGCCGGTAAGGGTCTGCTTCACTCACGAATGTCCTGCCAGCCTGGAGGTGCACCACCGCGTGCTGGGAACAGCTATCGATTTTTCCCAGGAATTCAATGCCATCGTTTGCCGCGGGTGCGATCTGGATAAGCCAATCCCTGCGGCAGATCCTGCACTGCACCGCGAAGTGAAGCGAACGCTGGACATGTTGCTGGCTAACTTGCGCGACGAGCCGGCGCAGCGGGTGCGCCAGATCGTCAAGATGCTGTTGCCAAGCGGGTTGTGTTCCGTCGATGGGGTGGCCCAGCATCTTGGCGTGCATCGACGCACGCTTAATCGGCACCTGGCGGTCGAGGGTGAGAGTGTCACAACGATCATAAATGCTGTACGCGCGGAACTCGCCGAAGAATATCTAGCCAACAGCAAGCGCCGATTGTATGAGGTCGCCGAACTTCTCGGCTTTTCCTCGGCCGGTGACTTTTCACGCTGGTTCCGCAGTCGGTTTGGCAAAACGCCCTCGGATTGGGTCGCCTCCTACCGTGAGAGCAAGGCGGCATCCGAGCCCGTATCACCGAAATAAATAGAAAGACAGGTTCCTGGTTGGCTCTCAAGCCTCTGGCCAACAACATTGCCTGAACCTTCGCATCCTCGACGTTTCTGACGCCGCTATTTAGTCATAGCTACTAGCGATGTCCCAATACGCGAAGAAATTGTCCCGCGATGCACATGGCTTCCCCATCGTGCAATTTATTATTGGCTCGCGAGCCCTGCTCTGCTGGTAGCGGCCAGCAACATCTGCCGGATACATGTATCCCGCGCCGCAGCATCAGCACAGATTGGACCAACAATAACAATAGCCGGCGTAAATCAAGGCACGACTTCACCTGCCACGCCCACGGCCGGCCATAAACAATCGAAATGGAGAAGTAATGCGAGTTGAACAACTGACCTGTGCCATTGGCGCGGAACTGCTCGATGTGAACCTAGGCGACGCAGTGCGCGATGACGACCTGTTCAAGGAAATCTATGCTGCGCTCTTAAAGCACAAGGTGCTGTTCCTGCGCGACCAAGACCTGGACAAGCTCTCGCGTAAAGACCACATAGCCTTCGCGATGCGCATGGGCGAACTAGAAAGCCACCCGATGGTCCCGAGCCACCCGGACGCCCCAGGCCTTGTGCAAATTTACAAGACCCCGGAGAAGCCAGCGGATCGCTACGAGAATGCCTGGCATTGCGATGCCACCTTTCGCGAAGCTCCCCCGATGGGTGCCGTACTGCGCTGCATCGAATGCCCGCCCGTCGGTGGCGACACCATGTGGGCCAATATGGTCTTGGCCTACGAAAAACTGCCGGAATACGTCAAGAAAGAAATCGACGGCCTGATCGCCAGCCACAGCTTCAACTCTACCTGGGCCGCTGCCATGCCGCAGGAAAAGCGCCTGGCGATGAAAGCGCAATACCCGGATGCCGAGCACCCTGTCGTGCGCACCCATCCCGAAACCGGCGAGAAGGTGCTGTTCGTTAATGGCTTCGCGACCCACTTTGTGAATTACCACACCACGGCGCACGTGCGTTACGGCCAGGACTACAACAGGGGCGGTTCCGACCTGCTGCAGTACCTGATCAGCCAGGCCTACAATCCCGAGTACCAGGTGCGCTGGCGCTGGAAGCCCTACAGCGTGGCGATCTGGGATAACCGCTGTACCCAGCACTACGCAGTCATGGACTATCCGCCCTGCCACCGCCAGATGGAGCGCGCGGCCATCGTCGGCGACAAACCCTACTGAAAAGTAAATCGGCCCAGAGCCCATAGACGCTTTCGAGCGTCTCCTTTGGGGCGCTTTTGCCTGAAGCAACAGGCTGCTTTTGGCCGATTGCCGCCTGTCGCGCAGGACTAACGTGCGTTGTTTTCTGTCCATCATGGTTAAAACATGATGGGCAAATTCCATGCATCTGATGGTTAGGTCGAATGCAAACGTGTGGTCAAGTTGGGTGCAATTTCGCATACGCTGCGGAAAAACCTTTTCCGCGCGGAATAGACCTGCTTTTATAGCAGCGTGTGTTGCTGTGAACGCAGCGAGACGCCTTTCAAGAGCCCGACCATTGAGTCGGTTTTTTGTGCCCTTTTATAAGCCCTGCCATCGAGCGGGGCTTTTTCGTTTTCGGCCCTATGCCTGGCTCTTTGCTCCGAGCGGATGACAGTGACATGGAGGCCGGACCTATTCGAGGACTACAGATGAACACAGAGCATCAGGCTCTCGCCGACGTGCCTCTTTGGCTGTTGGTATTGTTAAGCATGGCCGGTTTATCTGGGGAGATGTTGAGAGCATCAGGTACTGACCTTGGTCTTCGGCAGATCCTCCAGC
Source organism: Pseudomonas sp. GL-R-19 (assembly GCF_019956375.1). Taxonomy (NCBI): domain Bacteria; kingdom Pseudomonadati; phylum Pseudomonadota; class Gammaproteobacteria; order Pseudomonadales; family Pseudomonadaceae; genus Pseudomonas; species Pseudomonas sp. GL-R-19. Next base: position 37,989 of record NZ_JAHBDJ010000039.1, read on the forward strand.
GTGTAGCGCTGCGTTTTCTTGCGTCTGGCCTGTTGGGCATGGCCACGCTGCTGCTCGCGATGGCGCTGTGGAGCAACTTTTATCTTGCCGCCGGCCTGGGCATCGTAATCGCGGTCATCGGTGCTGATGTAACCGGCGGTTTGTACACCCAGTTTCTGGCCAGGAAAGCTGGTATCAACTCCCGTAATTCATAGCGAGGTAAAGCAGTGATGGCCTGCTATGACTCGCTCAACGGGCAGCCAGACAGCTACGGCTCGGCTATCGCGGAAAACTAAATGGTCAAAGTCAAAATCACACCCGACTTGCTGCCCGTGTCCGAGGCGCTGCTGGAGCTGGAGAAAAAGCACATTCCGCATGTGCTTGCCCTGACCGCGACCCGCTTGGCCCAGCGGGTCAAGAAGGGCGAACTGACTGTCATGGCGCAGCGTCTGGATCGGCCAACTCGGACTACGATGAACAGCTTGTTTGTCAGAATGGCCACCAAAAGTAAGCCGGCCGAAGTCTTTTTCAAGGACTCTTGGACCTCGGGCATTCCCGCTGATACCTACCTTCAGCAGACTGTCAGGGGCGGGCCACGACCGCATAAGCGCTTTGAAAAAGCCCTGATCGCGCGCGGCTTTATGAAGTCCAGCCAGTTCGCAATCCCTAATCCCAACGTGCTCGACAAGCATGGCAACGTTTCCCGAGGAACGATGACTCGGATCTTGTCGGGCTTGGGGGCTGCCGAAACCTCGCGTGGCTATCAGGCCAACGCCTCCAACAGCAAGCGCAGTCAGCGCAAGGGCAATGCCAGGAGTTATTTCTCGGGCGTTGTCGGGGGAACGGCTGGTGTGTGGGAGCGCAAAGAGACGGCGTTCGGCGATGCTGTCAGGCCGATGTTTGTCTTCAGCCGGAGCGCGCCGATGTACCGCACGATCTTCCCGTTCTTCAAGATCGCGAACAACATCGTCAAGGCTAACTACAGCGCGGAGTTCCGCGGTGCATTTGCCGATGCTATGACCACCGCCAAGCTCTGACAGACAGCAGGAAAAAGCTGTTTCTGTACCGTTATTACTTGACCTGCTGAGTTTGGCGTGAATTCAACGGGTCCTCCCGAGGGGGGAGGCCTAGGGGGTAATTCGGGCCCCGCTGCTTCGCTATATATGACCCATTTTTGAATCGAGGTTGTTGTTTAGTCCATGGCCAATCCGACCATCTCACGCGAGCCTCATTGGCTCAACAAGTCGCGCATGGCTACCAGCCTCGGTATCACGACTCAGGCCTTTGATAAATGGGGCGTTCAGCCCGTTGCGAAGATCGGCCGCGACGTGTTCTACGACGTCCGGTCTGTGCTGGATAACCGACTCAAGCATCAGGTGACAAAAGACCAACCTGTCGACGACAACGGTGATCCGCTCGATCCGCTCATTGAATACAAACAGGCGCAGCAAAAATTGCGACTGACAACTGAGCAGGCGGACGCTCAGGAAATGCGAAACAAAGTTAAGGCCAAGAGGCTGGTACCGGTTGATTTTTGCTTGTTCGCATTGTCTCGTCTGAGCGCAAAGCTCGGATCAACCCTCGACACCGTGCACTTGAAGGTCAAGCGCAAGTGTCCCGACATCGAGGTGCGTCACCTTGAGGCGATCCAGCGCGAAGTCGCCGTGACGCGTAACGATGCGGTCGGCTTGGCTGATCTATTGCCGGAGTTGCTTGATGAGTTTGTCGACACCTTGGATGAGGGCGCTGGTTGAGGGTGTCCGCAAGGGACTCGCCGGCCTCTATAAAGAGCCGCCGCGCACAGCGGTTGAATGGGCCGATGAGCATTTCTATCTGTCGTCCGAGTCGTCCTATCAGGAAGGCGATTGGACGACAGCGCCTTTTCAGGTCGCGATTCTCAACGCAATGGGCAACGACCTGATCCGTGAAGTCAACGTGCTGAAATCGGCGCGGGTTGGCTACACCAAAATGCTGGTGGCCAACATGGGCTACAAGGTCCAGCACAAGAAACGCAACGTCATCGTCTGGTGCCCAACCGATGGCGACGCTGACGGCATGATGAAGCGGCACATCGAAACGATGATTCGTGACAGCCCTGTGGTGCGTGCCTTGGCACCTTGGTATGGGGTCAAGCATCGCGATAACACGCTGGATGAAAAGCGCTTTGATAACGCCAAAATGCTGTGGTGCCTGGGTGGCACGGCGGCGAAAAACTACCGGGAGAAAAGCCCGGATGAAGTGATTTATGACGAGCTGTCGAAGTTCAACGCGGACATCGAGGGCGAGGGCGCCCCGACCATTCTTGGCGACAAGCGCCTGGAAGGTGCCACGTTCAAAAAGTCCATACGCGGATCGACCCCGACGACAGTGGTTGTCGCTGACGACAATGAGGAAACCTCGGGGGAGGGCTGCCAGATCACGCGGGCGGCCAATGATTCCCCGCACTTTTTGCGTTTCAACATCAAGTGCCCGTGCTGCGGTACCGAGCAGTATCTGAAGTGGGGTGACCCGGCTACGCCGTTCGGTATCAAGTGGGCCGTGGACGAACTGGGGCAGGTGGTGAAGGCCTGGTACCTGTGCGAGTCCGGCCATGGCTGTACCTTCGAATACCACGAAATGGTCGCGGCATCCGTCAACGGCCGCTACATCTGTGAGCGGACCGGGATCTGGACGCGCGACGGCATGGCCTGGTTCAGCGCTGCAGACGAATCAATACAGCCGCCGCGTTCGGTGACTTTCCATATCTGGACGGTGTACTCGGAGTTTGTGACCTGGGCTGAAGTCGTCACGGAATGGCTCAAGATCAAGAAGGATCGGGGGAAGCTCAAAACCTTCGTCAACACCACTCTGGGCGAAGCATGGGAAGAGGACCAAGGCGAGCAGTTGGAATGGCAGCAGCTGCACGCGCGCCGGGAAATTTACCCGCAAGTGCCGGCTAAAGCTGTTGCCCTGTTCGGCGGTATTGATACCCAGGATGACCGCTATGAAGGTCGGGTCTGGGCGTTTGGCGCGGGAGAGGAAGCGTGGCTGGTCCATAAGTTCGTGCTTCAAGGTGACCCTGCCAGCATCGAGCTACGGGCCAAGGTCGGTATCGAGATCCACAAGACCTTCACCCGGGTAGATGGCACGGTGATGGGCGTCGAGCGTTGGTGTTGGGACCAGGGTGGTCACTACTGCGATGAAGTACGTGAGGAATGCATCAAGCACGGCACCCAGTGGGTGATTCCTGTGTTCGGTGCCTCGACCTACGGCAAGCCGATTGCGACCTGGCCGCGTAAGAAAACCAAGGTCAAAGGCGGACGTGCGTATCTGGTCGAAGTGGGTACCGACAATGCCAAAGAGCTGATTTATGGCCGCCTCAAGATGCAGCCGGACGGTTCGGGTGCGCCTGTGCATGGCTGTATCCACCTGCCTGCTAACGAGATGATTTGCGGCGAGGACGAGTTGCGGCAACTGACTGCCGAGCGCCGCAAGTGGGTGATCGTCAAACACCAGCGCGTCCAGCGCTGGGACGCAGGAGGGCGACGAAACGAAGCGCTCGATTGCCTGGTGTACGCCTTGGCGGCGTTACGCATAACGCAGCAGCGCTTTGGCATGAATCTCGACCTGTTAGCGCAGCAGTTGCCGTCAGGCACCTGGACTGTGCCGATGAGTCACGAGCAGAAAAGCAAACCGGCCACCGTTGCCGCTCTGACACCGGCCACGGTGTCGGTACCTGAGGTAGAGCCTGAACATTCACCCGACCAGCCTGCCGAGTCGGGCGGCTGGCTTAATACAGGACAAGGCGCATGGCTATAACCGCTCAAGACATGGTGGACCGCTATCTGGAGGCCGAGCTGGCCATCCTGCAGGGCAAGGAAATCCTCTTTAACGGTCGCAAGCTGATCATGGATGACCTGGAAGAAATCCGCGCCGGCCGACTGGAATGGGAGCGCCGGGTGCTAGCGCAACAGGCAGCGGCGGCGGGGCAGCCGCCGTACGCCCTGGCGACATTCCGATGAACCTGCTGGATCGCGTGCTGGCCCCGGTGTTTCCGGGGCTGGTGGCTGAACGTCTGCATGCCCGTCACAAGATCATGGCCTTTGAAGCCGCGCAGATGACTCGCACGCACCAGGCCAAGAAACAATCCGCCAGCGCGGACCGCTCGCTGCAGCGTTCGGCGCGTTCCCTGCGCGAGCAATGCCGCAAGCTGGACGAAGACCACGACATCGTTACTGGTTTGTTCGATCGCCTGGAAGAGCGCGTGGTGGGCGGCATGGGCATCGCGGTCGAGCCGTTTCCCTTGAGCTACGCCGGGGAAGTGCACTTGGAGTTTGCAGCGCAGATCAAGGCCCGCTGGGCCGAATGGTCGTTGCACCCGGAAACGTCCGGCGAGCTGTCCCGCCCGCAGATGGAGCGACAGGTGTGCCGTACCTGGCTGCGCGATGGCGAAGCCTTGGCGCAGAAGCTCAAGGGGCGAGTGCCCAGCTATGAGCATTTGAACGTAGTGCCCTTCGCCCTGGAGTTGTTGGAGCCGGATTATCTGCCGTGGGAATACAACGATGAAGCCAAGGGCATTGTGCAGGGGATCGAGCGCAATCAGTGGCGACGAGTCCGGGCCTATCACTTGATCAAGCATCACCCGGGGCATGCTGCCGGTTTCCAGCTGACGTTGACCACCAAGCGCGTGCCGGTCGAACAGATGATTCACATCGCGCACCGTAAGCGCATCGGTCAAAACCGTGGTCAACCTCTGCTACATGCGGTGCTGATTCGCTTGGCGGACATCAAGGATTACGAGGAAAGCGAACGGGTTGCTGCACGTATCAGCGCGGCACTGGCGATGTACATCAAAAAAGGCACACCGGACGACTACACCACGCCATCGGCGGTGAATGGCCAGGCCGCCGCTGCTCGCAGCATTCCCATCGGTCCGGGCATGGTGTTCGACGGCCTGCTGCCCGGCGAAGACGTCGGCATGATCGAAAGCAATCGACCCAACCCTTTTCTGGAAGGCTTCCGCAACGGTCAGCTCAAGGCCGTGGCCGCCGGCACCCGTGGCACCTACTCCAGTGTGGCGCGCAGTTACGACGGCACCTATTCCGCACAGCGTCAGGAGCTGGTCGAGGGGCAGGCAGGTTATGACCTGCTGCAGCACGAATTTATCGACTACTGGAGCCGCCCGGTCTATCGCGAATGGCTGCACATGGCGATTGCCAGCGGGGTGATCCAGGTGCCGGCCGACGTCGATCCGGACACGGTGTTTGGCGCGATTTACCAAGGGCCGGTGATGCCTTGGATCAACCCGATCCATGAGGCCAATGCCTGGAAGATCCTGGTCGAGGCCGGCTTTGCCGACGAGTCGGAAGTGGCGCGGGCGCGGCAGCGCAATCCGCAGGAACTCAAGCGTTCCCGGGCTTCGGAAATCAAAACCAACCGGGAGCAGGGACTGGTCTTCAGTTCGGACTTCTATCACGAGATTTATGGAAAAACGCAAACCGATGAACAGCCAAAAAAACCTGTCGTTGATGAGGCCGAGAGCCTCGATAACCCCGACGAATAAACCCGGCGAAAGCTGGTATTCACTGAGCGCCGCGCTGCAACGCGGGGTGGTCGAGGTGATGCTGTATGACGAAATTGGCGCGTGGGGCATTACGGCCAAACAGTTCGCCCGCGATCTGGCCGCCATGGGCGATGTGTCTCAGATCAACCTGCACATCCACTCGCCGGGTGGTGACGTGTTTGAAGGGACCACCATGTACAACCTGCTGCGCGGCCATTCGGCCCGGGTCGTGGTGTACATCGACGGTCTCGCCGCTTCGATGGCCAGCGTGGTCGCCATGGCCGGCGATGAAATCAACATGCCGGCCAACGCCATGATGATGATTCACAAGCCGTGGGGTGGTCAGGTCGGTGATGCCGATGCCATGCGCGAGTACGCCGATTTACTCGACAAAGTCGAGAGCACGCTGATTCAGGCGTACATGCGCAAGTCAGGCAAATCGATCGAGGACATCCAGGTGCTGCTCAAGGCTGAAACCTGGATGGATGGCAACGAAGCGGTGGCCGCCGGTTTCGCTGACAAGGTGCTTAATCCGTTCAAGGCGGCTGCTCAACTCACTTCAAAACGAATGCAGGAGTTCACCAATATGCCTACCTCGGCAAAAAATCTGTTCGATCCGCGGGCTTCCGCTCCAACCCCAGCACCGACCCCAACCCCAGCAC
>NZ_JAHBDJ010000040.1:0-42228 GCF_019956375.1 Pseudomonas sp. GL-R-19
CACCCAGCCCGCCCAAGGCGCTCTGACCGAAAATGCCGCAGGCAATGCCGCCCCACACGCCGCACAAGCCATGCAACGGCCACACACCCAATACATCGTCGATGCGCCATTTGCCTTGGGCCGCGGTAAAGCACCAGACAAACAGGGCCCCCGCGATGGCACCGGTGACCAGCGCCCCCACAGGATGCATCAGGTCGGAACCGGCACAGATTGCCACGAGCCCCGCCAACGGACCGTTATGCAGAAAGCCGGGGTCGTTGCGCCCGACAATCAACGCCGCCACCGTACCGCCCACCATGGCCATCAGCGAGTTCACCGCCACCAGTCCGCTGACACCTTGCAGGGTTTGCGCGCTCATGACGTTGAAGCCGAACCAGCCAACGATCAGGATCCACGAGCCCAACGCCAGAAACGGGATGCTCGATGGCGCGAACGCAACCAGGCGACCTTCGCGATAGCGGCCATTACGTGGCCCGAGCAACAGCACCGCCGCCAGTGCCAGCCAACCGCCCATGGCATGCACCACCACGGAGCCTGCGAAATCATGGAAACCGGCGCCGAAGCGCTCCAGCAACCAGGCTTGCAAACCCAGGTTGCCATTCCAGACCATGCCTTCGAAGAACGGATAGATGAACGCGACAATCAACGCGGTTGCACACAATTGCGGGACAAACCGGGCGCGCTCGGCGATCCCGCCGGAAATGATCGCCGGGATCGCCGCGGCAAAGGTCAGCAGGAAGAAAAACTTCACCAGTCCATAGCCATGGTCGGCATTGAGCACGGCCGCTGGCTGCATGAATGTCACGCCATAGGAAATCCAATAGCCTATAAAGAAGTAGGCCAGTGTCGAAACGGCGAAGTCACTGAGGATTTTCGACAACGCATTGACCTGGTTTTTCTGTCGCACGGTTCCGACTTCGAGAAAGGCAAAACCGGCGTGCATGGCCAGAACCATGACCGCACCGATCAGAATGAACAGCGTGTTGGAGCTATGGACCAGGGTGTCCACAGCGCTTTGCAGGTTTTCCATGGGATGGGCAGACCTTATGGCAGAAAAAAGCACCAAAGCAGTTCGCGATGACTGTCCATGCACCAAGTTGCGGCTTCCAAGCATCAGCGCACTGATCTCGTTGAACCACTTTGGCGCACGGACGCCCTCCAGGAAAAACGCGCCCCGGACGTTTACGCGAGTTTTTGATTGTTGGTCCTACGGTTTTACTGAAATCATGCCCGGCCATAGCGCAATGATGCGAACCGGTGCACCACGACAAAGCAAAAGTTGTACCAGTCATTTGTACTGAACCTTCGCCGAAGGCTCATACTCGAACACATCAGAAAGCCACTTAAGGAGATCCACCATGGCCCGCACCCAGGCAAAGACCGCCCAAGAAATCCTGATGAACGACTTTCAGACACTGGTCAGTGACACCGAACGGTTGCTGGAGCACACCGCGACCCTGGCCGGCGATCAGGCCGACGAATTGCGCGAGCAGATTCACGACAGTCTCTTGCGTGCCCGTGAAACCCTGAAACTGACCGAAGACTCCCTGCGCGAACGCGGCAAGGCGGCTGTCACCGCCACTGAAGACTATGTCCAGGCCAACCCTTGGCAATCCGTCGGGATCGCGGCCGGTGTGGGTTTCCTGATCGGCCTGCTGGCCAGCCGGCGCTGATATGTCGATCGGTGAATCCGGCCCGTCTGTAGCGGGTACCAGCAGCTCCTCATCGCGACGCCTGGGCGCTGCCTTCCTTGGGTTGCTGCACAGCCATGTCGAACTGTTCGGCATCGAATTGCAGGAACAAAAAGCCCGCACCGTCAGCCTGCTGCTGTTTGCCGGCCTGGCGCTGGTGTTTGCATTGCTGCTGTTGGTGGGGTTGTCGACGCTGGTGCTTATCGTGTTCTGGGACACCTATCGCCTGACCGCCATCATCGGGCTCTGTGTGTTCTACACCCTCGCCGCCATATTCTGTGGAATGCGTTTGAGAGCAGCAATTTTCGATGAGTCCTCGCCCTTCCACGGCACACTGCAAGAGCTGGCCAACGATCGGGAGCGCCTGCTGCCATGAGCCTGCCTGAATTGCCACACAACAGCTCACGCACGGAAATGCGCAAGGCCCTGATCCGCTTGCGCATGGAAATGCATCGTCAGGAAATCCGCCACGAATCCGCGCAACTGCTACAACCTTTGCAGCGGGTGCGCGGGATCACACAAAACCTGCAGGACGGTTTTGGTATCAAGCACGCGCCACTCTGGGGCGTGGCCGCCGTCACCTTGCTGGGCTTTCTGAGCGGCAAGGGTGCAAAAAACGGCGGCGGCCTCAGCAGCCTGACCCGGCTGGTCCGGCTCGGTGCCACACTGGCGCCGCTGATCAAGCTGATCACGCAGGGCTCTTCGCGCAAAGACTGACCAGTTTTTTCTGGCTGTATTCTTGCCATGCCGACGGGATGCGCCCCTCTATCGAGGGGTGCAATCCTGTGCGCCTACCCGGTCAACAGGCACCCTGCAAAAAAAATCTTGCAAGGAGGCCTCGATATCGGTTTCGCCGAGTTGTAGTTCCGCTTGCAGGTCATGGCGCGAAACGGGAAGCTAGGCTATCAGTCACCTGACGGAGAGACCCCGCCTTGGATTGGCACACTCTGCTTACCCGCGAACGCCTCGGAAAACCTCTGCACAGCCCTGAAGAGCTCGGCCGCAGCCCTTTTCACAAAGACCACGACCGCATCATTTTCTCGGGGGCTTTCCGCCGCCTCGGGCGCAAGACCCAGGTCCATCCGGTGTCCAGCAATGATCACATCCATACGCGCCTGACCCACTCGCTGGAAGTCAGTTGCGTGGGTCGCTCACTGGGCATGCGGGTCGGCGAAACCATCCGCAATGCCCTGCCCGACTGGTGCGAACCCAGCGACCTGGGGATGGTGGTGCAATCGGCTTGCCTGGCACACGACATCGGCAACCCGCCTTTCGGCCATTCCGGTGAAGACGCGATCCGGCACTGGTTCCAGCAGGCCGCCGGCCGTGGCTGGCTGGATGCAATGAGTGAAGCCGAGCGCAATGACTTCCTGAACTTCGAAGGCAATGCCCAGGGCTTTCGGGTACTTACTCAACTGGAGTATCACCAGTTCGACGGCGGCACCCGACTGACCTATGCAACGCTGGGCACGTACCTGAAGTATCCATGGACGGCCAGGCACGCCGACTCGCTGGGCTACAAGAAACACAAGTTCGGCTGTTATCAGAGCGAGCTGCCGCTACTTGAGCAGATCGCCCATAAACTCGGCCTGCCACAACTGGAGGAGCAACGTTGGGCGCGACATCCTCTGGTGTACCTGATGGAGGCTGCCGACGACATCTGCTATGCACTGATCGACCTGGAAGACGGCCTGGAAATGGAGTTGCTGGAATACGCCGAAGTCGAGTCCCTGCTGCTGGGCCTGGTGGGCGATGACTTGCCTGAGACCTACCGCCAGCTCGGTCCCGGCGATTCGCGCCGACGCAAACTGGCGATCCTGCGCGGTAAAGCCATCGAGCACTTGACCAATGCCGCGGCCCGGGCGTTTGTCGAGCAACAGGATGCGCTGTTGGCCGGTACGCTTTGCGGCGACCTGGTGGAACACATGCACGGTCCCGCCAAGCGTTGCGTGCTGAATGCCAAGGACATGGCCCGCAAGAAAATCTTCCAGGACAAGCGCAAGACTCTGCACGAGATCGGTGCCTACACCACACTGGAAATCCTGCTCAACGCCTTTTGCGGCGCAGCGCTGGAGCAACACAATGGACGAACGCCGTCGTTCAAGAGCCGTCGTATCCTTGATCTGCTGGGCAACAATGCACCCGACCCTCACGGCCCATTGCACACTTCGTTTTTGCGCATGATTGATTTCATCGCCGGCATGACCGACAGCTATGCCAGTGACATGGCCTTGGAAATGACCGGACGCGCCAGCCACTGAGGTGTATCGATTGATCAGCCATTACGGCATTCGTAATGGCTGATCCCCCCTTCAAACTCCAACAGCACTCAAGTTTCGTCGAATCGCCCTACAGCACCTGTCGAGCAAACTGATCGCTTGTCCGGCACTCTCGCGAAACAATCGCCCTCCCTTCTGTTCGACAGATGAAGTGCGCCCCATGGCCGAAGACGATCTACGCATCCTCGTGGTGGAAGACCATCCCTTTCAACTAATAGCCACTCAGTACTTGCTGGAAAGTTATGGTTTCACCCGGCTGACTACCTCCGATAGCGCCAAAAGCGCCATGCAGCAAATGCTCGGGGCGGACCAACCGTTCGACATTCTTTTATGCGATCAATGCCTGCCCGATCTGACGGGACTCGATCTGGTCCGGTTCGCCAGCCAGCGAAGGCTGATCAGACAGGCGATCATTCTGAGTAGCCTGACAACGTCTGAATTGGATGAGCTTGTAAAAACGGCCACTGATTACGGGCTGCCATTATTGGGATACTTGATAAAACCACTGAAACAATCTGAATTTAGAGACTTGTTGACCTCAGCACCACTATAGAAAAAAGAAACATATAAAAGCCGGAAAACATACAGCGTAAAACTTACAAACAACCTCCTTCCAAAGTGCACCAAAGCGCTGGACTTCCCTAGCCTTCCTAATAAGAAACCTAGTTGATACGTAGTCCCATTCCTTTTAATTTGTAGGATTTCTCCTATATTGCTGCTACAGCTCGGTCAGTTCATGCGGCCCTTCAAGTATCTGAGCTAAGGTGCGCGCTTTATTTGAGCTCGCATGGGACTTGATTATGAACTCCGTTTTTATTGTCGACGATCACCCGGTTATCCGCCTTGCCGTTCGAATGCTGCTGGAGCATGAAGGTTACAAAGTCGTCGGCGAAACTGACAATGGGGTCGACGCCATGCAGATGGTTCGCGAATGCATGCCCGATCTGGTCATTCTCGACATCAGCATTCCAAAACTGGATGGCCTGGAAGTGCTATCCCGATTCAACGCAATGAATACACCTATTAAAACACTGGTACTGACAGCACAATGCCCGACACTTTTCGGCATTCGTTGCATGCAATCCGGTGCCTCGGGCTATGTCTGCAAACAAGAGGACATCAGTGAACTGGTCAGCGCCATAAAAGCGGTATTTGCAGGTTACAACTATTTTCCGAGCGAGGCCTTGAACCCCATCCGCGGAGATGAAACACGCTGCATCGAACTGGAACTGTTCAAATCCGTAAACGACCGGGAACTGATGGTCTTGCAACTTTTTGCGCAAGGTCGCACAAACAAGGAAATCGCCAAGGGAATGTTTCTGAGCAACAAGACCGTGAGCACCTACAAAAAGCGCCTCATGCAGAAGCTCAAAGCCAAATCCCTGGTTGAACTCATCGAGATGGCTAAACGAAACGCGCTAGTGTGAGATCCTCGATGCCCAGCCGTTTGAAGGTTTATCTGATACAGGTGACTGCAGGTCTATGCGTGAGCACCTCGTTGTTTGGGGCTCCGAACAGTGAACGCTACACGCTGCTCAGCCGTTCGAAGGCCGGAGCAATGGAGGTTCGACTGGATGAATCCCAACGGCAATGGATAAAGCAAAAACATGAACTGACGCTCGGAACGTCGGCCCCGGACTACCCCCCTTTCGACCTGACCACCAGTGGGCAGGACTATGAAGGGTTTACCGCCGATTACGCGGGTCTTCTGGGAAAAATAACCGGTTTGCCCGTCACGGTTCAGCGTTTCGATTCCCGAGGGGCCGCGATCGCTGCACTGGAAAGCGGCGAAGTCGATCTGCTAGGCACCGCCAATGGATTCGAAGCTGGCAATGCCGACATTGCACTGTCGATACCCTATGCCGTCGACCAACCCGTATTGGTGACCCGCGAAGGGGAAACCCGATCCCTCACCGATGGCCTGGCCGGATTGCGCCTGAGCATGGTGTATCACTATTTGCCGCTGACGGAAGTCAGGGCGTTGTACCCGAAGGCGATCATCACGTCCTATCCCTCCTACCAGAATGCAATCAACGCCGTTGCTTTCGATCAGGCGGACGTGTTTCTCGGTGATACCATTTCAACTCACTACATGATCAACAAGGGATACCTGAACAACATCCGGATGGCCAACTTCGGCAAACATGAAGCCTATGGTTTCAGCTTCGCCGTTAACAGGAACAACCCCGAGCTGCTTGGCATCATCAACGCGACGATCACGGCCATCCCCTCCAGTGAGCGAGAAAACATCGCCAAACGCTGGAGCGCCGGTAGCGACATTCTGCTGACCGATCAAAAATTGCAACTCACTGAACGGGAAGAACGCTGGCTGGCACGCCACCCGATAGTGCGCGTCGTCGTCAACGAAGCCTTTGCGCCACTGACGTTTTTCGATAGCAACGGCAACTTTCGCGGGGTCACCGCAGATTTGCTTGAGCTGATCAGGCTGCGCACCGGCTTGCGCTTTGACATCCGGCACAGTCGGAGCGATGACGAGATGATCAAACAGATCAAGGACAACAAGGCCGATGTGATCGCCGCGTTGCTTCCCAGCGCGCAACGTCAAACCCAACTGAACTTTACCCGACCCTTTCTGGAAAATTCCTACGTCCTGCTGACCCGCAAAGCCGCCGACAGCCCGACCAACCTCGTGCAGTTGCAGGACAAGCGCCTGGCCATTGCCCGCGGCAATCCACTCATGGACTACCTGCGCAGAGAATTTCCCCGGATCAAGTTGATCGAAGCCCCGGACACCTTCAGCGCCGTAGAGTTACTCGCCGGAGGCCAGGCCGAGGGCGCGGTGAACTCACTGATCATTGCCAATTACTTCATTTCGTCGCGACTGTTCGAGCACACACTGCAAATCAGCACCACCATCGGCACCGAGCAGGCAGCGTTTTCCCTTGCCACCGCTCAGGGCGCCAAAGAGCTGAACGCGATTCTCGACAAGGCGTTACTCAGCATCTCGCCGGAAGAGCTGGGCATCATCAACAGCCGTTGGCGCGGCTATTCGGCGTCTTCGCAAAACACCTGGCGCAACTATCAACGACTGTTCTATCAGATCGTCATCGGTGCCGGCGTGCTGTTGCTGATTTCCATTGCGTGGAACGACTACATGCGACGCCAGATCAAGCAACGCAAGGCCGCCGAGCGTGCGTTGAACGATCAGTTCGAGTTCATGCGATCGCTGGTCAATGGCACGCCCCATCCGATCTACGTACGTGATCGCCAGGGGCTACTGCAAAGTTGCAACGACAGCTACCTGCAAGCGTTCAGCGCCAGGCGTGAAGATGTCATCGGCAAAAGTGTCATGCAGGGATCGATGAGCAATGTATTCGAAGCCCGGGAGTACCAGGCTGACTACCAACGCGTGGTGGCCGAGGGCAGGCCTTTGATCGTCGATCGCGAACTGCACATTGGCGGCCGGCGGCTGACGATCTATCACTGGATTCTTCCCTATCGGGACTCCAGCGCAAAAGTGCAAGGCATTATCGGTGGCTGGATCGATATCAGCGAACGGCGGCAACTGCTCGATGATCTGCGTTGCGCGAAAGAACGTGCCGATAACGCCAACCGGGCCAAAAGCACGTTTCTGGCCACGATGAGCCATGAGATCCGCACGCCGATGAATGCAATCATTGGCATGCTTGAACTGACACTCAAGCGTCTTGATCATCAGCACCCGGAGCGTGCGGCCATCGATGTCGCGTACAACTCGGCGAAAGGGTTGCTGGAGCTGATTGGCGACATTCTAGACATTGCCAGAATCGAATCAGGACGCTTGAGCCTGAGCCCGGAGCGCGTTATTCCGGGTGAACTCGTAGCCTCGGTCGTGCGGATTTTCGATGGTCTGGCCCGACAGAAGGAGCTCGAGCTGGTACTTGAGTTCCCATCGGCCAACCCGACCTTCGATGTGTTGCTGGACCCTTTGCGCTTCAAGCAAGTGCTGTCCAACCTGATCAGCAATGCCATCAAGTTTACCGAGCAAGGTCAGGTCCGGGTCATTGTCGATCTGCAGCCGGCAACGCAATCCGGGCGCGTGCAGATGCAGGTGCAGGTTCACGACAGTGGTATCGGGATCAGCGAACAGGATCAACAGCACCTGTTCGAACCCTTCGCCCAGGCCGACAACGCCATGCAATCGGCAAGGGGGGGCGCAGGGCTGGGGCTGGTGATCAGCCGCAACCTCTGCGAGATGATGGGCGGCAGTCTGCAATTGCGCAGCGAGCCGGGCGTCGGCACTCAAGTGGAGGTGTTGCTGCTGCTGGAAACATTGCCGCTGCAACAGTCAGCCCAGGTGGCCGAAACGCAAATCATCGTCGCCACTACCCCGTTGAGTGTGCTGGTAGTCGACGATCACCCGGCCAATCGCTTGCTCACGTGCCAGCAACTGGAGTTTCTTGGACATCGATTTACCGTCGCGGCCGATGGCCAGGAGGGACTGGATGCATGGAAAGACCAGCCGTTTGATCTGGTGATCGCCGATTGCAACATGCCGGTCATGAACGGTTACGAGCTGGCCCGCGCCATTCGCCAGCATGAACGACAAAACCATCGTCCTCCCTGCACCGTTCTCGGTTTTACCGCCAACGCCCAACCGGAAGAAGTACAACGCTGCAAACAGGCGGGAATGGACGACTGCCTGTTCAAACCCCTCAGCCTCGGTGCCTTGAGTCAATGGGTGGAAGGCATTGGGCCCACCCAGGCAACCCCGGCGTTCAACCTGCACGGGTTGAAACTGATGACCGGAGGCAACCCGATGTTGAACCGGCGATTGCTCAACGAGTTGGCGAATAGCAACCGCCAGGATCTGCAAACACTGTTGGCACTGTCCAGCCCAGGGGATACGCAGGCGCTGCAGGACATTGCCCACAAAATCAAAGGCGCAGCCCGGATAGTGCAGGCATCCCGCTTGATCGACCGCTGCGAGGCACTTGAAGCAGCCTGCCATGAGGATTTCGATCGCGAAAAAGTGGCTGCATGCTGCAAATCCATGGAGTGCGCCATGCTTGAGCTGGAGGACGCGTTACTACGTCAGATCGAGCATTACGACGAAGGCAAAGTGACAGAGCCTTGACGATGCCCGGACCCTCGGCAGGGTGTTGACCGTCATGGAGAAAACCGGCGTCAGGCCTGCTGCTCAAGGCAGGCCCGGAGTCTTGATCAGCAGTCGGTCAGGCGCAGGAAAATCGCCGCCAGGTGTTCGATTCCTGCCTGGTCCTGTGCAGTGAAACGCGCCAGTTTCGGACTGTCGAGATCGAGCACGCCGATCAATCGGCCGTCCTTGACCAGCGGCACCACCAGTTCGCTGTTCGAGGCGCTGTCGCAGGCAATGTGACCGGGAAACGCGTGCACATCTTCGACCAACTGAGTCTGCAAGGTGGCTGCCGCTGTCCCGCATACGCCGCGACCGAACGGAATCCGCACGCAAGCGATCTGCCCCTGAAACGGCCCCAGCACCAGTTCTTCATGGCGGTTGAGGTAGAAGCCGGCCCAGTTCAAGTCATCGAGCTGATTGAACAGAAACGCCGAGAACTGCGCGGCATTAGCGATGAAATCCCGCTCGTCCGCCAGCAAGGACTCCAGTTGCGCGTGCAGCATGCCGTAGCCTTCGAGGCCCTGGCCGCTCTTTTGTAAATCGATCATGCCTTGTGCTCCAACAGTTTCAGCCCGACCCAATAACGGGCAAATTGATAAGCGCAACGTCCATTGCGATTGCCTCTGCCTGTGGCCCAGCGTACCGCCAGAATGTCCAGTTCCTCGGTGCGCTGCCACGCCAGTCCGGCCTTGCCGGCCAACTGGCCGATCCAGTGGTCGACGACGTCGAGGAAGTGTTCTTGGGTAAACGGATAGAACGACAGCCACAGGCCGAAGCGGTCCGACAGCGCGATCTTGTCTTCCACCGCCTCGCTTGGATGCAATTCTCCGTCGACCCGTTTCCAGTTTTCGTTGTCGCTTTCCTTTTCCGGCACCAGGTGGCGACGGTTGGACGTGGCGTACAGCAAAACGTTGTCCGGCGCCTGTTCCAGCGAGCCATCGAGGACGCTTTTGAGCACTCGGTAATCACCCTCGCCCGACTCGAAGGAAAGGTCATCGCAAAACAGCACGAAACGCTGGGGCAGTTTGCCGATCTGTTCGACCACTCGCGGCAGGTCTGCCAGGTGATCACGTTCAATCTCGATCAAGCGCAAACCGGCTTGGGCGTGCTCGGCCAACAAGGCGCGCACCAGTGACGACTTGCCCGTGCCGCGCGAGCCCCAGAGCAAGGCGTGGTTGGCCGGCATGCCATCGAGAAACTGTCGGGTATTGCGCCCAAGCTGCTCGACTTGCCGGTCGACGCCGATCAGGTCCGACAGGCGCATGTCGAGGCAGACCTGAAGCGGCATCAGATAACCGCCGCTCGACTCACGCTGCCAGCGCGCGGCCAGGCATTGCGTCCAGTCGATGGCTGGCCGGGGGGCCGGCAGCAACGGCTCGATACGGGCCAGAACGGCATCGGCGCGTTCAAGAAAAGCATTCAATCGGGAATCCACGACTTCTCCTCGGGCACGTTCACAGTAATGATGGTGATACAGCGACGAAACACAGCGTCACACAAGCGGTGGCCCTCGCAGTACAGGCCTCGCGAGAACATCAACAGGCAGGCATGATCGACTATGCTTGAGCAGCGAAAGGAAACGGAAGTGGTTCACCCCTCCATGGACATCAAATTCACCAACCGACTGTCATTCAAGCAAGCCCGGCTTACCGTGCTGGTCGGTTTCATTCTGGGCACGCTGCTCAGCCTGCTGCAAATAGGCATCGATTATGCCAGTGAAGACGCCTCCATCAATCGTGAAATCCTTTCATTACTGGAAATCAGCCACAACCCGGCCTCGCGAATTGCCTACAACATCGACGCCGAACTCGCCAAGGAACTGACCCTGGGCCTGCTGCGCTCGCCAGCGATCACTGGTGTGAAACTGACCGACAACAACGGCACTGTGCTGGCCAGCGTCAAGCGACCTGGTGTGGAAAACGGATACCGGATGCTCAGTGACTTCCTGTTCGGTGCCAACCGACAGTTCGAAGACCGGCTTTACCTGGATCATTTACCCAACGAATCCCTGGGTACGCTGCGACTGAACGTCGATACTTACGCTTTCGGCGACCGGTTCCTGCGCCGGGCCGAAGTGACCCTGCTCAATGGTTTCGCCCGCAGCCTGCTGCTGTCCGGCATCCTGCTGGCGCTGTTCTATGTGATGCTGACCAAACCCCTGGTGCGGGTCATCCGCGAACTCAGCGGTCGCGACCCGAGCAGCACCGAGCCGACCTCACTGGAGTGTCCCGCCGGGCACACCGACGATGAGATCGGCGTGTTGGTCAAGGTTGCCAACCAGCAATTCAAAAACATCGCCACCGAAATCCAGCAGCGGCGCAATGCGGAAAACCGCCTGACCGAGTATCTCGGCCAACTGGAAAATATCGTCTCGGCCCGTACTGCCGAACTCAACGCGATCAATGCCCGGCTGAGCCAATCCAACGAGGAACTGGAAGTCGCTCGCAGCACAGCACTGGACATGGCCGACGCCCGCTCGGTGTTCCTGGCCAACATGAGCCATGAAATCCGCACGCCCCTCAATGGCTTGCTCGGGATGATCGCGCTGTCCCTCGACGGGCCGCTGACTGCCGAACAACAGCAACAGCTGTCCATCGCCCATGACTCGGGCAAAGTGCTGGTGGAATTGCTCAACGATATTCTCGACTTGTCGAAGTTCGATGCCGGTCAACTCGAACTCGAACACATCCCCTTCGACCTCGGTTCGCTGATCGAAGACACTGCCAACCTGTTATCGCAGAACGCCGCCCCCAGCGTCGAACTGACCTGCCTGATCGATCCGCATTTCCCGACACTTGTGCTCGGCGATCCGACCCGGGTGCGGCAGATCGTCAGTAATCTGCTGTCCAACGCCCTCAAGTTCACCCGTTTCGGGCGTGTCGACGTGCGCCTGTCGACGTTCGGGGACGGCGTCAGAATCGAAGTGTGTGACACCGGCATCGGAATCCCGCTGGATGCCCAAGTGAAAATTTTCCAGCCTTTCACTCAGGCCGGCGCCGGTATTACCCGCCAATTTGGCGGCACCGGGCTGGGCCTGGCACTGACCTACAACCTTTGCGAAGCCATGCAAGGGCGCCTGACGATCGACTCCGAGCCGGGTTTTGGCAGCCAGTTCTGCGCGGACTTGCCATTGCCCAGCCATACCCGTGCAATGCCTGCTGTTTCGCTCAAGGGCAAAGTCATCGCCATCACGTCCGCCAGCAGCGGGCTGGGCGAACTGTTGAACGGCCTGTTACCTGGCTGGGGACTGGACTATGAACGGCGCTCCATGGATGACCCACTGCTTGGCCTGGCGGCCGACGTGCTCATCACCGACTGCCCCGAGTGCCTGTTCAATTTGCGCCCCACCCTCAGCGCGCCGATCCTGCTGGTTACCGCTTATGGCAATTTCATGCCCAGCGAAGAGGTCAACGCCCTCGCCCCCTTGCAACAGCAGGCCCGCCCCCTGGCACGCAATACGCTGCATCAGTTGTTGCGGCGAATCCTGCAACCGCAAACCCACCCGATCAACAATGCCCCACTCGACGCGCAAAGCCCGCCGCGCCGCGGGCGCGTGCTGCTGGTGGAAGATAATCCGGTCAACCAACTGGTGGCCAAGGGCATGCTCGGTAAACTCGGCTGCGAGGTGACCACCGCGGCCCATGGTGCCGAAGCCCTGGATCAACTCGAACAACGGGAATTCGATCTGGTGCTGATGGACTGCAACATGCCCGTGATGGACGGCTATGAGGCCAGCCGGCAAATCCGCCGCAGCGGACGCTGGCCCCAACTGCCCATCGTCGCCCTGACGGCCAACGCCATGTCGGAAGAGCGCGAACGCTGTCGTGCCGCGGGCATGAGTGACTACCTGGCCAAACCCTTCCGGCGGGAAGAACTGGCTGCCCTGCTGGACTTGTGGATCTGCGCTACGTCAGCGCCTTGATCTGTCCCAACAAGTGATCGAGACCATCGCGCAAATCATTGAGACGGCTCAGATCGACCCCGCTGTCGCACAACAGGCGGGCCTTGAGTGGCCCTACCTGATCACGCAGGGCCGTGCCGGCTGGCGACAGGCTCAGATGCACTTCACGCTCATCGCGCGCCGAACGCTGACGCTGCACCAGTTGCAGTTGTTCGAGGCGCTTGAGCAACGGTGTCAGCGTGCCGGAATCCAGGGCCAGGCGCTCGCCCAGCGCCTTGACGGTCGGCTGCTCCGGGGGCGATTGCTGCCACTCCCACAGCACCAGCATCGCCAGGTACTGAGGGTAAGTCAGGCCCAACTGATCGAGCATTGGCTTGTAGGCGCGAATGACCGCCCGGGAAGCGGCGTACAGCTTGAAACACAGCTGGCTGTCGAGCTTCAGGGAATCGACTGACAAGGTATTCATTTGAGCAGGGCTTCGATCTCGCGGGTCAGGTCCTGCGGCTTGGTCGCCGGGGCGAAGCGCTTGACCAGTTGCCCGTCCTTGCCGATCAGGAACTTGGTGAAGTTCCACTTGATGCCCTGGGAACCCAGCACACCCGGTGCGCGCTTTTTCAATTGCACGAACAGCGGATGGGCGTCGGCACCGTTTACGTCGATCTTTTTGAACAACGGGAAGCTGACACCGAAGTTCATCTCGCAGAATTCGGAGATCGCCCCTTCGTTGCCCGGCTCTTGCTTGCCGAACTGGTTGCAGGGAAAACCGAGCACCACAAGGCCCTGGTCCTTGTAGGTCTGCCACAGTTCTTCCAGGCCTTTGTACTGCGGAGTGAAACCGCATTTGCTGGCCGTGTTGACCACCAGCACGGCCTTGCCGGCGAAATCCGCCAGGGTCTTTTGCTCACCCTTGATGGTGGTGCAAGGGATGCTCAGCAGGTTGTCGCTCATGTTTGAGGGTCCGAGTGAATGGAAGATATAACAAAATAGCGAGCAATTGAATTGCGTGCAATTTAATTAATCAAAACACTGACCAACTGTAGGAGCTGCCGAAGGCTGCTCCTACAGGGCTCGCATTACGCGCGGGGCACCAGGTCCAGGCACACTGAGTTGATGCAATAGCGCAGACCGGTCGGCGGCGGACCATCGGGGAATACATGCCCCAGGTGCGCGTCGCACTTGGCGCAGACCACTTCGGTGCGGATCATGCCGTGGCTGACATCACGGATTTCGGTCATGGCGCTGTCACCGATCGGTGCGTAGAAACTTGGCCAGCCGCAGCCGGAATCGAACTTGGTGCTGGAGTCGAACAACGGCTCGTTACAGCAGATGCAGTGGTAGATACCGTCGGTCTTGGTGGCGTTGTATTTGCCGGAAAACGGACGTTCGGTGCCTTTGAGGCGGCACACGTTGTACTGCTCTGGGTCGAGCATCGCCTTCCATTCTTCCAGGGTTTTTTCCAACTTTTCCATCATCACACCTCAGCGGCTGAAAAAGCCCGATCTGTACCTTTTCCACGGATCGGGCGGCACGTATGATTGCGCCTCGTCAAACGCCAGTCTGGCAGCCAGTCCACGCGCATTCAAACGGAAATATGGGTGCTGCATCTCAAGGCGTCAGGCCTGTGTGAATACGCAGGATTCCCAGCACGGTTGCCCAAACGCCGTCTGGATCGTTCATTTTCGGGAACACATCGCCATGCAGGTCAGCAAATCGAACAAGCTCGCCAACGTCTGCTACGACATTCGCGGCCCGGTGCTCAAGCACGCCAAGCGCCTGGAAGAGGAAGGCCATCGCATCCTCAAGCTGAACATCGGCAACCCGGCGCCTTTTGGTTTCGAAGCGCCGGATGAAATTCTCCAGGACGTGATCCGCAACCTGCCGACCGCCCAGGGCTACAGCGATTCCAAGGGCCTGTTCAGTGCGCGCAAGGCCGTGATGCAGTACTACCAGCAAAAGCAGGTGGAAGGCGTCGGCATTGAAGACATTTACCTGGGCAACGGCGTTTCCGAACTGATCGTGATGTCGATGCAGGCCCTGCTCAACAATGGCGACGAAGTGCTGGTGCCGGCGCCGGACTATCCGTTGTGGACCGCAGCCGTGAGCCTGTCCGGCGGCAATCCGGTGCATTACCTGTGCGACGAGCAAGCCAACTGGTGGCCGGACCTGGCCGACATCAAGGCCAAGATCACCCCGAACACCAAGGCCCTGGTGATCATCAACCCGAACAACCCGACCGGCGCGGTGTATTCGAAGGAAGTGCTGCTGGGCATGCTGGAACTGGCCCGCCAGCACAATCTGGTGGTGTTCTCCGACGAGATCTACGACAAGATTCTCTACGACGATGCCGTGCACATCTGCACCGCCTCCCTGGCGCCCGACCTGCTCTGCCTGACCTTCAACGGTCTGTCCAAGTCCTATCGCGTGGCCGGTTTCCGTTCCGGCTGGATCGCCATTTCCGGCCCGAAACACCACGCCCAGAGCTACATCGAAGGCATCGACATGCTGGCGAACATGCGTCTGTGCGCCAACGTGCCGAGCCAGCATGCGATCCAGACCGCCCTGGGTGGCTATCAGAGCATCAATGACCTGGTGTTGCCGCAGGGCCGCCTGCTG
The DNA here is from genome assembly GCF_019956375.1 of Pseudomonas sp. GL-R-19. Lineage (NCBI taxonomy): Bacteria > Pseudomonadati > Pseudomonadota > Gammaproteobacteria > Pseudomonadales > Pseudomonadaceae > Pseudomonas > Pseudomonas sp. GL-R-19. Next base: position 15,583 of record NZ_JAHBDJ010000040.1, read on the forward strand.
GAGCAACGCAACCGCACCTGGGAGTTGCTCAACGACATTCCGGGCGTGAGCTGCGTCAAGCCAATGGGCGCGCTATATGCATTCCCACGGATCGACCCCAAGGTCTGCCCGATCCATAACGACGAAAAATTCGTCCTCGACCTGCTGCTCTCCGAAAAGCTGCTGGTGGTTCAAGGCACTGCGTTCAACTGGCCATGGCCAGACCACTTCCGCGTCGTGACCCTGCCGCGTGTCGATGAGCTGGAGATGGCCATCGGACGCATCGGCGGCTTCCTCAAGTCCTACCGCCAGTAAGTGATCTGTCACCGTGCGACGCCCCCGAACGTCGCACGGTGATTCATCCGGCAACATTTGTTTGCATTGCGCCACTGGCAGTCGCTTTGTCGCTGCCGGACAGCGCCTTGCCTGCTCGCGCCTAACAAAGGCGGGGCCTTCGACACGAATTGACTGACAAACACTTCCCGCATACTTGTCGGAAATGCCCTGCAAGCAGCTAGACTGTTGCCGTAGGACACAGTTTGAAATAGTCACCCGGTTGAATACCCCGGTGCAGCACTTTATATACCCCGCAGTACGCTACATCTTTAGCATGAGGAGATTTCTACAACCATGATGCGCATCCTGCTGTTCTTGGCCACTAACCTGGCGGTCGTGCTGATTGCCAGCATCACCCTGAGCCTTTTCGGCTTCAACGGGTTCATGGCGGCCAATGGGGTTGACCTCAACCTCAATCAGCTGCTGATCTTCTGTGCGGTCTTTGGTTTCGCAGGTTCCTTGTTCTCGCTGTTCATCTCCAAGTGGATGGCGAAAATGAGTACCAGCACCCAGATCATCACCCAGCCACGCACCCGTCACGAGCAATGGCTGCTGCAAACCGTCGAGCAACTGTCCCGCGAAGCCGGGATCAAGATGCCCGAAGTCGGTATCTTCCCGGCCTACGAGGCGAACGCCTTCGCTACCGGCTGGAACAAGAACGACGCATTGGTCGCGGTCAGCCAGGGATTGCTCGAACGCTTCTCGCCTGATGAAGTGAAAGCCGTCCTGGCCCACGAAATCGGTCACGTGGCCAATGGCGACATGGTTACCCTGGCGTTGATTCAGGGCGTGGTGAACACCTTCGTGATGTTCTTCGCACGGATCATCGGCAATTTCGTCGACAAGGTGATCTTCAAGAACGAAGAAGGCCAGGGCATTGCCTACTACGTGGCGACTATCTTCGCCGAACTGGTTCTGGGCATCCTGGCCAGCGCCATCGTCATGTGGTTCTCGCGCAAGCGTGAATTCCGGGCCGACGAAGCCGGTGCAAACCTGGCCGGTACCGCCGCGATGATTGGCGCCCTGCAACGCCTGCGGGCGGAACAGGGACTGCCGGTGCACATGCCCGACACCCTGAATGCCTTCGGCATCAACGGTGGCATCAAGCAAGGGTTCGCTCGCATGTTCATGAGCCACCCGCCGCTGGAAGAACGTATCGATGCGCTGGCTCGTCGCCGGGGCTAAGAGGCTCCACAGCAAAAAAAAAGGCCCGCAGCGATGCGGGCCTTTTTTGTCGGCTAATTATTGGTATGTGTGAGGGCCTCATCGCGAGCAGGCTCACTCCTACAGGTGATTTGTGAACGATGCAGACCCCTTGTAGGAGCGAGCCTGCTCGCGATGAGGCCAGAACTGTCGCTACAAATTACCGCGTGGAAACCCGATACACCCGCTCCTCAAGCCTCGTAACACCCGCCTCCAGGAATTTCCCGCCTTCACTCAATACATCCTGATCTTCCAGGATCTTCAGCGTCCACGAGTCCCCGAACAACCGCCGCACCTCATCATCGAGCACGGCAAACGGCGGGCCGGACATTTGCGCCTGGTCATAGTCCAGGGTAATCACCAGGCCAAGGGACTCCTTCGGCAGTATCCGCTTCAAATGGGCGGCGTAGCGCTCGCGCATTTCCGCCGGCAACGCGATCAACGCCGCGCGATCATAAAGCGCGGAGCAATCGGCAACATCGCCTGCCGTCAGCTCGAAGAAATCGCCGCACCACAGCTCAATGGAACCTGCCCGATAAACCTTGAACGGCCCCTGCTCGCTGACGGCCGGATCAAAGCCATGCTCGCTGAAAAACTCCTCGACGGCTTTTTCCGACAGCTCTACTCCCAAGACCTCATGGCCTTGATGGGCGAGCCACAGCAAATCCAGGCTTTTTCCACATAACGGCACCAACACGCGCGCGCCTTCTTCAAGGCTTAACGCCGGCCAGAACCGCTTCAGATGAGGGTTCACCTGCGGCAGGTGAAAGCCGATCTGGTTCGCCGCCCACTTTTTGTGCCAAAACTCCGGCTGCATAAATAACCCCGAAAATTCGATCAAAACACCCTAAAACTTATATTAGATTTAGATTAATGATCTGACTGAAGATGTTGCATCTTAACTCTCAGGAGCTCATTCATGTTCCCCAGCCTGTACATATCCCACGGCTCCCCCATGCTTGCCCTGGAACCCGGCGCCAGCGGACCGGCACTCGCCCGCCTGGCCGCCGAGATACCGAAGCCAAAAGCCATCGTGATTGTTTCCGCACACTGGGAAAGCGATGAGCTGCTGGTCAGCGGCAATCCACAACCGGAAACCTGGCATGACTTCGGTGGCTTTCCCAAAGCCTTGTTCGAAGTGCAGTACCCAGCCCCAGGCGACCCACGACTCGCCGCAGAGGTTGCCGGGTTATTGAAAACCGCTGGCTTTCCAGCACGTGTCGACAGCAATCGGCCTTTCGACCATGGCGTCTGGGTGCCTTTATCGCTGATGTACCCGCAGGCAGACATCCCGATTGTCCAGGTTTCGTTGCCCACCCGGGGCGGCCCCGCCCTGCAGACCCGCGTTGGCCACGCGCTGGCCAGCCTGCGCGAGCACGGAGTCCTGCTGATCGGCTCAGGCAGTATCACCCACAACCTGCGGGAACTGGATTGGCATGCCGCTCCCGAGAGTGTTGAGCCCTGGGCTCTGGCGTTTCGCGACTGGATGATCGACAAACTCGCGGCGAACGACGAAGCCGCGCTACACGACTATCGTGCGCAGGCACCGAATGCCGTGCGCAACCATCCCAGCGACGAGCACTTGTTGCCGCTGTACTTTGCCCGTGCCGCCGGTGGGCCGTTCAGCGTTGCCCATCAGGGGTTCACCATGGGTGCGTTGGGCATGGACATCTATCGATTCGGCTAGCCCATGGACCGAGTTGCTCCCTTCGCGAACAGGCTCGCCCCCACAGGGCTCAAGCGTCGGCCACAAATCAGCAGGCAAAAAAAATCCCCGAACCAGTCGGGGATTTTTCATGTTCGATCAATCAGCCCGAAAGCGGATCAATCTTCGCGGTAGCGACGCAGCTTCAACTGCTTGCCGGCAACGCGAGTGTCCTTCAGCTTGGTCAGCAACTTCTCAAGACCATCTTCCGGCAGCTCTACGAGGCTGAAGCTGTCACGCACCTGGATGCGACCGATCGCTTCACGTGCCAGACCACCTTCGTTGAGGATGGCGCCCAGCAGGTTCTTGGCGGCGATACCGTCACGCGCGCCCAGCGCGGTACGGCAACGTGCACGGCCTTCGCCCAGTGGCATCGGAGCACGACGCTCGCGATCACTACGCTCTGGACGATCACCGGAACGCTCTGGACGATCGCCACGCGGTGCATTGTTCGGCACCAGTGGACGCTCTTTCTCGATTGCAGCCAGGGTCAGCGCTTGAGCGTTGGTTGCCTTGCGCAGCAGGGCTGCGGCCAGGGCACGCGGGCTGCAACCGATGTCGGCAGTCAGGCGATCGAGCAGATCACCGTGAGTCGATTCGGCATCGGCCACCAGCGGCGACAGGCTGTTGGTCAGTTTTTTGATGCGCGCATCCAGAACAGCTTGAGCGTCTGGCAGGCGAACTTCAGCAACCTTTTGACCGGTTACACGCTCGATCACTTGCAGCATGCGGCGCTCACGCGGAGTCACCAGCAGCAGTGCACGACCTTCGCGACCGGCACGGCCGGTACGGCCGATACGGTGAACGTAGGATTCCGGATCGTACGGCATGTCAACGTTGAACACGTGAGTGATGCGCGGAACGTCCAGGCCACGAGCAGCAACGTCGGTCGCCACAACGATGTCCAGACGGCCATCCTTGAGGGAGTCGATCACGCGCTCACGCTGGTTCTGGGCGATGTCACCGTTCAGCGCAGCGGCTTTGTAGCCTTTGGCTTCCAGGGCACTGGCCAGATCCAGGGTCGCTTGCTTGGTGCGCACGAACATGATCAGGGCGTCGAAATCTTCCACTTCCAGCAAGCTGAGAACGGCGGATGTCTTCTGGTCAGCGTGAACCAACAGGTGAGCCTGTTCGATCGCGGTAACGGTCTGGGTCTTGGTCTGGATCTTCACGTGTTGCGGATCGCGCAGGTGGCGTTCGGCAATGGCACGGATCGACTGCGGCAAGGTAGCCGAGAACAATACGGTCTGACGGGTTGCAGGCAGAGCCTTGAAGATAACCTCCAGGTCGTCCATGAAACCCAGCTTGAGCATTTCGTCGGCTTCGTCGAGAACCAGGTGGTTCACGGTCGCCAGTACTTTTTCGTCGCGACGCAGGTGGTCGCACAGACGCCCCGGAGTGGCGACAACGATCTGTGCGCCATTACGGATTGCTTTCAGTTGTGGGCCCATCGGCGCGCCGCCGTAGACAGCCACAACAGTCACGCCCGGCATTTGCTTGGCGTAGGTTTCGAAAGCGGTTGCAACTTGTAGCGCCAACTCACGAGTTGGCGCCAGGATCAGGGCTTGCGGTTCGCGCTTTGCAGGATCGATGCGATGCAGGATCGGCAGGGCGAACGCAGCGGTTTTACCCGTACCGGTTTGCGCCTGACCAATCATGTCGTGACCGGCCATGATGATCGGGATCGATTGCTGCTGAATAGCCGATGGCTCTTCGTAGCCAGTCGCGGTGACGGCTGCAAGAATATTCGGATTAAGATTAAAAGCGGCGAAGCCGCCGGTTTCCTGGGTCATGGGTCTGCCTCTAAGTGCATCCGCAAAGACCCATGCTCCAAAGCTGCGCGTGCCGTGTTGAGACTCAAGAGTCGCCCTGGCAGCTTTGTCGGCGGGGATTTGCGAAAACGAATGAATGAAAAGAATCGTCAAGGGAGAGTCCGCAGTACGGACGTGCAGCCGAAGCTGACTTCGGGGAATTGCTCTACCTAAACGCGGCCCGGCTAAAGGCCGGCGCGCACTATACCGGAATTTGCCCAAAAAGGGAGCTTTTTTTATCGGAAATCCACCGGATACACCTTTGTGTCACAGGCTTTGCGAATAATCGATCAGCCGTCTACTTTTCAAAGGCCCGGCCTTGCGGGTGATGGCGCTAAAACGGTTCACCCATTGCCGTGCAGACCGCCGGTCTGGCACGCCTTTCCCACCCCGAGGATCACTCCATGAATCAGCCTAACTCCAGTCGAGTCAGCCGCGAACGGCATGGTCATGTGTTCATGATCGGTCTGGATCGGGTAGCCAAGCGCAATGCCTTCGATCTCGACCTGCTCAACGCATTGAGCCTGGCCTATGGCGAGTTCGAAGCCGACAGCGAGGCGCGCGTGGCGGTGGTGTTCGCTCATGGCGAGCACTTTACCGCCGGGCTCGACCTGGTCGATGCCAGCGTTACACTCGCCGAAGGCTGGCAGGTGCCCGCTGGCGGCTGTGATCCGTGGGGGGTGTTCGCTGGCCCCAGGGTCAGCAAACCGGTAATCGTCGCCGCCCAGGGCTATTGCCTGACCATCGGCATCGAGTTGATGCTGGCCGCCGATATCAACCTGTGCGCCAGCAACACCCGGTTCGCGCAGATGGAAGTGCAACGCGGGCTCTTCCCGTTCGGCGGCGCCACCCTGCGCCTGCATCAAGTCTCCGGTTGGGGCAATGCCATGCGCTGGTTGTTGACCGGTGATGAGTTCGACGCCCGTGATGCCTTGCACCTGGGTCTGGTGCAGGAAGTCATGGCCAGTGAAGACTTGCTGCCCCGTGCGATTGAACTGGCCGAGCGGATCGCCCGGCAGGCGCCGCTCGGCGTTCAAGCGACGCTGATGTCTGCGCGACAGGCCCGGTATGAAGGGGAAACCGCTGCCGCACAAGCATTGCCTCTGCTAGTCAAGAAGTTGATGGCTAGCGAGGATGTCAAAGAAGGTGTGCGGTCGATGGTGGAGAAGCGGCCTGGGGTTTTCAAAGGTTGCTGAAAGTCTGTGTAGGAGCTGCCGAAGGCTGCGATCTTTGATATTGCTTTTGAAGATCAAAAGATCGCAGCCTTCGGCAGCTCCTACAAGGGGATCTGTGCTCCTCAGGTAGCCGGGCGAATGCACTTGATCAACGACTGCAACGAATACCCCAACCGCGGAGCCAGCGCTTCGGCGCGGGCGATCAGGCCGTCCATGTCCAGTTCCTGATCCAGCTGCGACGGCACGATCAGAATCACGTTACCCTCCTTCACCGGCAGTTCCCAGTAATGTCGGTGGTACAAACCACGCAACAACGCGGCGCCCAAGGGTTTGCCATCGTCGGTAGCCCACTGATTGATGACCAGCCAGCCACCCGGACTCAATCGTTTCTGGCAGTTTTCCAGAAAGCTCCAGGCCAGATGCCCGACACCCGGGCCGACATCGGTGTAAAGGTCGACGAAAATCAGGTCGGCCGACTCAGCCGTGTCGAGCAGTTCCAGGGCATCGCCAACGCGGATGTACAGGCGTGGATCGTCATCCAGCCCCAGGTACTCGATGGCCAGGCGCGGTACGTCCGGGCGCAGTTCGATGGCTTCGACATCTTCCAGCGGCAGGAACTTGAGGCAGGCCTGAGTCAGCGTACCGGCACCGAGACCGAGAAACAGCGCACTTTCCGGTTGCTCGTGGCACAACGCGCCGATCAGCATCGCCCGGGTGTAGTCGTACTCGAGCCAGCTCGGATCGGCCGTGAACACGCAGCTTTGCTCGATGGCATCACCGAACTCGAGAAAACGGTAATCGGCCACTTCCAGCACACGAATCACGCCGAACTCGTCCTGTACCTCGGCGAGCAGATGCTCGACGCGCTCCTCAGTCATTTCATCTCCTGATCGTCACCGGGGCCGGTAACGCAATAACACCGCGTATAGAGAGCGGCAAAGGCGAGATTGTCGGCGAAGCGACGGGAACAGGTCACGCACTAATTTACTGATAACATGGAGGTCCGAGCGAAAACACTAGAGACCGTGATGAGCCAACCGTGGAGCCCTGACAGCTGGCGCGCCCTGCCGATCCAGCAACAACCCCAATACCCCGACGCCGCGCATTTGCAGCAGGTCGAACAGACTCTGGCCAGCTATCCGCCACTGGTGTTTGCCGGTGAAGCCCGGGAGTTGCGCCGTCAGTTTGCCGAGGTGACCCAGGGCCGCGCGTTTCTGTTGCAGGGTGGCGACTGCGCCGAAAGCTTCGCCGAATTCTCCGCGGCGAAAATCCGCGACACCTTCAAGGTGTTGTTGCAGATGGCGATCGTAATGACTTTTGCCGCTGGCTGCCCGGTGGTCAAGGTCGGGCGCATGGCCGGGCAGTTCGCCAAACCCCGCTCGGCCAACGACGAAACCATCGATGGCGTGACCCTGCCAGCCTATCGTGGCGACATCGTCAACGGCATCGGTTTCGACGAAAAAAGCCGCGTGCCGGACCCGGAGCGCCTGTTGCAGTCCTATCACCAGTCCACTGCCACCTTGAACCTGTTGCGCGCGTTCGCCCAGGGCGGTTTTGCCGATCTGCATCAGGTGCACAAGTGGAACCTGGACTTCATTGCCAACTCGGCACTGGCAGAAAAGTACAGCCACCTGGCTGACCGCATCGATGAAACCCTGGCGTTCATGCGTGCCTGCGGCATGGACAGTTCGCCGCAATTGCGTGAAACCAGTTTCTTCACCGCCCACGAAGCGCTGCTGCTGAACTACGAAGAAGCTTTCGTACGTCGCGACAGCCTGACCAACGATTACTACGACTGCTCGGCCCACATGCTGTGGATCGGCGACCGTACGCGCCAGCTCGACGGCGCCCACGTCGAATTCCTGCGCGGGGTGAACAACCCGATCGGGGTCAAGGTCGGCCCGAGCATGAACCCCGACGACCTGATTCGCTTGATCGACGTGCTCAACCCGGACAACGATCCGGGTCGCCTGAACCTGATCGCGCGGATGGGCGCGAACAAGGTCGGCGATCACTTGCCGCAGCTGATCCGCGCCGTCGAGCGGGAAGGCAAGCAAGTGCTGTGGAGTTCCGACCCGATGCACGGCAATACGATCAAGGCCAGCAGCGGCTACAAGACTCGCGACTTCGCGCAGATCCTTGGCGAAGTGAAGCAGTTCTTCCAGGTACACGAAGCCGAAGGCAGTTATGCCGGAGGTATCCATATCGAAATGACCGGGCAGAACGTCACCGAATGCATCGGTGGTGCGCGGCCGATTACCGAAGACGGCTTGTCGGATCGCTACCATACCCATTGCGACCCGCGGATGAATGCCGATCAGTCGCTGGAGCTGGCGTTTTTGATTGCCGAGACACTGAAGCAGGTTCGGCGCTAAACCCCGTCGCCCCCATCGCGAGCAGGCTCGCTCCCACATTGGACCGCGTTCCCCTGTGGGAGCGACGGTGCGGCGATCCGACCTGCTCGCGAAGAGGCCAGCTCAGTCACCATCAATCTGTGCCAATGCCACCCGCAACCTTGCCGCACTCGCCCGCGGGCAATTCAACTGAACCTGCGCCAGCCCCAGCCAATCCGCCATCTGCCGCAGATTGACCGCCAACGCCAGCATCCCCTCCTCGTCCAGCCCCGCCTCCTCCTCATGCACCGCGTGCACCGCCAAACGTCCAGCCTCCCGCTCGGCGCGCAGATCGACTCGCGCGGCAATCCGCTCGTTGTGTAAAAAAGGCAGGACGTAATAGCCGTACACCCGCTTGTCCTGCGGGGTGTAGATCTCCAGCCGATAACGGAAATCAAACAGCCGCTCGGTCCGGCTGCGCTCCCAGATCAGCGAATCGAACGGTGAAAGCAAGGCGCTGGCCGTGACTTTGCGCGGCACTTTTGGCTCGGGCAGACAATAGGCCGGTTGCCGCCAGCCCTCAACTTCACAGGTCAGCAACTCACCAGCCTCGACCAACTCGGCCAATCGCGGGCGACTGTCCGCAGGGTTCAAGCGGAAATAGTCGCGCAAGTCCTTCTCCGTACCGACACCCAAGGCCGTTACCGCATGCCGCAACAGGCCGCGCTGGGCTTCGTCTTCGCCCAGAATGGGTTGGGCAAGCACCGCCGAGGGAATCACCCGCTCCGGCAAATCGTAGAGCCTTTCGAATCCGCGCCGTCCGGCAACGGTCACTTCACCGGCAGCGAACAACCATTCCAGCGCATGCTTTTCCGCGCTCCAGTCCCACCAGGGACCGGCCCGTTCCTGACGGGTCGACAGGCTCCCGGCACCCAGCGCGCCCCGCAGCTCAACTGAAGCCAGCACCCGGCGAATGGTGTCTTGTTGTTCGCGACCAAAACGCGCCAGTTGCTCATAAATGTCTTCGCCACGGCTCGCACGCTGCATGCGCCAACGCATCAACGGGTACATGGAGAGAGGCAATAACGAGGCTTCATGGCCCCAGTACTCGAACAACGTACGGTGCCGGCCCTGACTCCAGGCAGCCTGGTCGAGTAAACCGGAAGAATAGTTACCGAAGCGGGAAAACAGCGGAAGGTAGTGCGAGCGCACCAATGCATTGACTGAATCGATCTGCAAAATGCCCAGCCGTTCGATCAGGCGATTGAGCGCAGCAGCCTTGATCGCCGCTGGCGGCGACCGCCCGTTGAACCCTTGGGCGGCCAGCGCCAGACGCCGAGCCTGTTTGAGGGTAAAGGACAACGTTGCGGGCATGGGTGCCTCCTTGTCTGCTCGCAACCTACCTCACCGGTAAGGGGTTTGTGTAGCGTGGCATTCATCATTTATGCATCGGGTCATTCCAGAACGGCTTGATCGACTCGTTCTCCACATCCGCACGGCTCATGCCGATGTCCTTGAGTGCTTCGTCGCTCAAGCTCGCCAGCAATTCGCGCTCGCGATGCAGTTCGTACCAGCGGCCGACCTTGTGCAGCAGGTCGGATATCACGTGAATCGAGTGTTTTTCTGATCCGTGGAACTCGTGTTGACCTTTCATCTTGTTGCCCTCCGTTTGGATGGCTCCAGTCTCGCGCCGGGTCTAAGATCAATCCAACGAATGTTTCTGATGTCACATATCTCGGAGATTGATGGATGTCCGCCTACCCGAGTATCGATACCGAAGTGTTGCGCACCTTCGTCGCCATCGCCGACCAGGGCGGCTTTACCCGCGCCGGTGAAATGGTCAACCGTACCCAGTCAGCCGTCAGCATGCAGATGAAACGACTGGAAGAAGATGTGCTGCAGCGCCAGTTGTTCCAGCGCGACGGACGGCAGGTACGGCTGACGGCCGAAGGCCAGGTGTTGCTGGGCTATGCGCGACGGATCCTCAAGCTGCATAGCGAAGTGTTCAACACCCTGCGCGAACCCGACATGGTCGGCACTGTGCGCATCGGCACGCCGGACGATTATGTGATGCGGTTCCTCCCGGGGATTCTGCGCCGATTTGCCCAGTCCTACCCGCTGATTCAGATAGAAGTGCACTGCGAATCATCCAAACAACTGCTGATGCGCCAGGACCTGGACCTGTCCATCGTGACCCGCGAACCGGGCAGCGAAATCGGCCAGCTGTTGCGCAAGGAACGTTTTGTCTGGGCCGAAGCGCAATGCTACAGCGCCCATGAACAGACGCCGTTGCCGCTGGCGATGTTCAACAGTGATTGCTTCTGCCGCCTGTGGGCCTGCAATGCACTCGATGCCATGGGTCGCGATTACCGGGTGGCGTACAACAGCGACAGCCTGTCGGCGATCATGGCGGTGGTCGGCGCTGGCCTGGCCGTCACCGCGCAACTTGAAAGCCTGATTACCACGGACATGCGCATCCTCGGTGAGGCCGAGGATCTGCCGCTGCTGCCCGAGGCCAGCATCATGCTCGTGCGCAACCTGCATAACCCGTCGCCGATCACCGAGTGTCTGGCCGAGCACATTGTCGAAGGTTTCAAACCTTGAAGGCGAGCATCGCCGCACAGAACACCAGGAACCCGCAAAACAGCCCGCGCAGCAGCCGCTCCGGCAATGCGTGGGCAACCTTCACGCCCCAACTGATGCTCATCAGCCCGCCGACCGCCAAGGGTAAGCCGATCACCCAACTGACCTGATGGTGCACGGCGTAAGTCACCAGCGTCACTCCGGTACTCGGCAAGGCCAGCGCCAACGACAACCCCTGCGCAACCACCTGGCTGGTGCCGAACAGACTGGTCAGCACCGGCGTCGCCACGACCGCGCCCCCCACGCCGAACAACCCGCCCATCGTGCCGGATGCAGCGCCAAGCACGCCCAGCCAGGGCCATGAGTAGTTCATCTGCGAAGCCGGCGCTGCGCTGGCGGCGAACAGGCGAAGCAAGTTGTAGGCCGCAAGTGCAATTAGAAACGCGACAAAACCTATGCGCATGGTTTGCGCATCAATGCCCACCGCCCAGATCGACCCGAGCCAGGCGAAGCAGAACCCCATGATGGCCAGCGGTAGCGCGTGGCGCAGTTCGATCCGGTTGCGCTGATGATAGCGCCACAGCGCCAGCATCACGTTCGGCACCACCATCACCAGTGCTGTTCCCTGGGCAATCTGCTGATCGAGCCCGAATAGCACGCCCAACAGCGGAATGGCGATCAGGCCGCCGCCGATGCCAAACAACCCGCCGAGCGTGCCCAAGGCAGCGCCGAACGCCAGATACGTCAAGAACTCAATCACAGCATTTTCCCCGTTGCCGTCAGGCCTTTGATCCTACGCAGTTGCTTCTGGCGCGGAAACGCACAGCGACGCACAATGGCTGTGCCAAATTCGCACAAGCGCAAACCTGCCATGAACCCCAATCAACTGACCGACCAACTGGCTTTGTTCCTCGACGTGCTGGAAACCGGCAGTTTTTCCGCCGCCTCGCGCCGTCATCCGCTGACCCCTTCGGCCGTGGCACGGCGCATCGACAGCCTGGAAAACGCGGTCGGCAGTCAGTTGTTCATCCGCAGCACGCATGCGGTACGCGCCACCCCGGCGGGATTGGCCTTTGCCGAGCGAGCACGGCGGATCGTCGCCGAGTTGCGCCTGGCTCGAGCCGAGGCGGTGTCCCTGAGCAGCGTGCCGGAAGGTCTGATTCGTATCGATGCACCAGCAGCCTTTGGGCGCCGGCATCTGGCACCGGTAATTGCCGATTTCCTCATGCTCTATCCCGGGCTCGATGTGCAATTGCACTTGATCGACAGTTTCGTCGACATGCAGGGACAGAACCTCGGCAAGGTCGATCTGGTGCTGCGCGCCGGCCAATTGGCCGACACCCGACTGGTGGCCACGCCGCTGGCGAGCATCGTGCGCATCGCCTGCGCCAGCCCTGAGTATTTGCGGTGTCGCGGCGTACCGACCGATCCCTCACAACTGAATGAACACGACGGACTCGATTGGGATGGCCTGGCCCCGCTGTTCGCCTGGCGCTTCGAGCGGGATGGGCAAATGCAGCTGCACCGGCCGGCGCGGGTCCGCATGAGCGCCAACAATGCCGAGGCACTGGTCTGCGGCGCGCTGGCCGGACTGGGTATCGCGCACCTGCCAACCTGGCTGGCCAGCGAGTACCTGTTGCGGGGTGAGTTGCTGCCGTTGTTCTGCGAAAGCGGCCTGCCGAAACCGGAAAGCACCGGTATCTATGCCTTGCGCCTGGAACAGCAGCCCAACTCCCGCAGTCGCTTGTTACTGGAATACCTGAAAACTCGCTTCAGCCCCGTTCCGCCTTGGGATCTGGTATTGCAAACCCATTTGCAACGGCACTGATCAGAATTATCTGGCGCATTAAAGATTCGCCCGCTAGATTCTTGAAATCACAGATCAAGGCTTCGACATGACCACCGAGCGCAACACTCCAGACAACTGCGACAACCTGCTGCTGGACAATCAGGCCTGCTTCGCACTGCACTCCACTTCGCTGATGATGACCAAGGTCTACAAACCCTTGCTGCAAGCGCTGGGCCTGACCTACCCGCAATACCTGGCGATGATGGTGTTGTGGGAACGGGACGGTTTGACCGTAGGCGAAATCAGCACGCGGTTGCTGACCGATCCAGGCTCGTTGACGCCGCTGCTCAAGCGCCTGGAAGCCGAAGGCTTGCTCAGCCGCACCCGCAGCCGCGAGGACGAGCGTGTGGTGATCGTCGAACTCACCGAGCAGGGCCGAGCCTTGCGCGACAAGGCCCGGGATATCCCCCAGTGCATCCTCGGCGCTAGCGGAATGACGCTGGAGCGCCTGCAAAACCTGCAAGCGGAGCTACAAGAACTGCGTCGTCACCTGCAAGACAGCCTCTGACTTCAAGACCAACAAAGCCCCCCTGTGGGAGCGAGCCTGCTCGCGATGGCAATGTCACATTCAACCTCTACGTTGACTGACACACCGCCATCGCGAGCAGGCTCGCTCCCACACTTGTTTTGCGCGGGACCGAAAAATCGAGTTCGCCACATCTTCTTGAAAAATCCTCCTCGATAGCTCTAGTTCAACACTTCCAACCAAAACGCCCCCGCTGCCTTTTCGTTTTTTCAAATTTCTTTGAAAATTTATCTTGCGCGCAAAATATTAGCGATATACATTTATCTCGCACTTACTTAGCGCGCAAACATTTAGCGCAAACAAACTAAACCCTGAACGAGGCCTTCACCATGCAAACTCTCTACACCGCAATCGCAACCTCCACCGGTGGCCGTGACGGTCGTGCGGTTTCCAGCGACAACATCCTCGACGTCAAACTCGCCACCCCGAAAGAACTCGGCGGCGCCGGCGGCGCAGCCACCAACCCTGAGCAACTGTTCGCCGCAGGCTACTCCGCCTGCTTCATCGGCGCCCTGAAATTCGTGGCCAGCCAGACCAAGCGCAGCATCCCGAACGACGCCTCGATCACCGCCCATGTCGGCATCGGCCAGATCCCCGGCGGCTTCGGTCTGGACATCGACCTGCACATCAGCCTGCCGGGTCTTGAACAAGCCGACGCACAAGCACTGGTCGACGCGGCCCACCAGGTCTGCCCGTACTCCAACGCCACCCGTGGCAACGTCGATGTACGTCTGCACGTAACCGTCTAAGCGCTGACTACCCAGGCCCGAACAGGAAACGAACATGAACATTTTCAGCAAAGTCTTGACCGGTACCCTTCTCGCCTTGTCCATCAGCAACGCGTTTGCAGGTACCGGGGTTGAACACAACACCCAGGCATTCCTCGACGTTCTGAACGCCGGTACCGGCAAGCCGATGGAGCAAATGACGCCCGCCGAGGCCCGCGCCGTTCTGGTAGGCGCGCAGGCCGGGGTGAAGCTGACGCTGCCAAATGCCGATGTCAGCCAGAAGACCATTCAAGTCGACGGCCAACCGATCAGCCTGACCATCGTCCGGCCGGCCGGGGTCAAGGGTGAGTTGCCCGTGTTCATGTTCTTCCACGGCGGTGGCTGGGTACTGGGAGATTTCCCGACCCACGAGCGGCTGGTACGTGACCTGGTGACAGGTTCGGGTGCAGCGGCTGTCTTCGTGAACTACACGCCGTCGCCAGAGGCGCATTACCCGGTGGCGATCAACCAGGCTTACGCCGCGACCCGTTGGGTGGCCGAGCACGGTAAAGAGATCAACGTCGATGGCAAGCGCCTGGCGGTAGCCGGCAACAGTGTCGGCGGCAACATGGCGGCGGTGGTTGCGCTGATGGCCAAGGATAAGGGCACACCGGCGATCAGGTTCCAGGTACTGCTGTGGCCGGTGACTGATGCCAACTTCGAAACGGCGTCCTACAACCAGTTTGCCGAGGGGCACTTCCTCACCAGGAACATGATGAAGTGGTTCTGGGACAACTACACCACCGACGCCAATCAACGGAACGAGATATACGCCTCACCACTGCGTGCGACCACCGCCCAGTTGAAAGGACTGCCTCCAGCGCTGGTGCAGACCGCCGGAGCCGACGTGTTGCGCGACGAAGGTGAAGCCTACGCCCGTAAACTCGATGAAGCCGGTGTGCCGGTGACCTCGGTTCGCTACAACGGCCTGATCCACGACTACGGTTTGCTCAATGTGGTGAGCCAGGTGCCGGCGGTGCGTTCGGCGATGTTGCAGGCGTCTGAAGAACTGAAACAGCACTTGAAATAACACCGCCCAACTGTAGGAGCGAGCCTGCTCGCGATGGACGCCCAGACAACGCGGGCTATTCAGGAAGCTCGCGTTATCGTTAACGCCCATCGCGAGCAGGCTCGCTCCTACAGGAGAACTGGATGTTTCATCCAGGCACAAAAAAGCCCGACTCAATGGTCGGGCTTTTTCATTCCTGAAGCTGTGCTTATTTGGCACGGCCTTTGTAGGAACCGCCTTCGCGGGTATCGATCTCGATCATGTCGCCGATTTCGATGAAGTCAGCAACCGACAGCTCGGTACCGTTCTTCAGTTTGGCAGGCTTCATTACCTTGCCGGAAGTGTCGCCACGAGCGGAACCTTCGGTGTAGTCAACCTGACGCACGATGGTGGTCGGCAGTTCTACGGAAACCAGACGCTCTTCGAAGAAGATCGCTTCGCAAACATCGGTCATGCCTTCTTCAACGAAAGGCAGAACGGCTTCGATGTCTTCAGCGTTCAGCTCGTACATGGTGTAGTCGGTGGTGTCCATGAACGTGTAGGTATCGCCGCTGATGAAGGACAGGGTCGCTTCTTTGCGGTCGAGGATTACGTCGTCCAGTTTGTCGTCGGCGCTGTAAACGATCTCGGTCTTGTAACCGGTCAGCAGGTTCTTCAGCTTGGTCTTCATGATCGCGCTGTTACGACCGGACTTGGTGAATTCAGCTTTCTGAACCAGCCAAGGATCGTTTTCGAGACGAATCACGGTCCCGGGTTTCAGTTCTTTACCAGTTTTCATTGCGAATATCCGAATTTGGATGGGATTTACAAAAATCTAGGCCGCGTATCATATCCAATTTCCATAAAACTGTACCAGCGCCGTGGCAAGATCGGCCTGCAAGGCCTGCTCCAGACACCACGCCTCGGCGTGTTTTTCCAGCTCTGGCCAGTGTTTACGGGTGAATTGCCAGTGGTCGGCCATTTTTTCACCGGCGTTCCACGCGCGCCAGAGACCGCTGATCGCCTCCCGTGCAGGTTCAGAAAGCCCCTTTATATAGACTTCGAGGAAGGCCTCGAGTTTGTCCAGATGGATATCTTCTTCCTGCCGGTAGATGTGCCAGAGAAATGGCCGGCCGGCCCATTGAGCGCGCACAAAGGAGTCTTCGCCGCGCACGGCATTGAAATCGCAACACCACAGCAACAAGTCGTATTGGTCCTGGCGGACGAACGGCAGCACTTGCACGGTCAAGGCATCACGCACATGCACGGCACCGGCCGCCAAACCCTCCACACCGAGCCAACGTTCTACGTCGCCGAGAATCCGCCCTTCCGGCACCAGCAGATGAGTGGTCGTCGAATCGCCTGCCATCCCATCGAGCCAACTGCTCAAACCGGTATTTTCGTAGGCAAACAATGAGATCAACTGCGCACCGGGTGCAGGATCAATCCCCAAACCTTGCAGGAACTCTCTTTGAGCCTGCGGGTTTTGCTGAAATTGCCGACGACGCTCAAGCAACCCGCGCTCACGTAACAACCCGCCAGTGCCCTTCTGGAACCCCGGAAAGAAAAAGAACTTCTGCACGCTTTTGTACTTCACCGAGGGCAAACCGTGGCAGCCGATGACCCAGTCCTCGGCACTCAGGTAATCGAGGTTCATCCACAGCGGCGTTTTTTCCCGCTCGGCCATGGCCTCCATATAGGCGCTCGGCAACTGGCAGGCAAATGCAGCAATCACCACATCGGCCGCTTCGGTCGGCTGCCACTCGGCGGGCCATTGGCGCACTTCGACGTCTTGCTGCCACTGCTGCGCAGCATGGATGTCGATTTCCGGGCACAGGCGCTCGAACGCTCGCAGATCATCGACCCACAGACGCACCGCCACTCCATGCTCGGCCACCAGTTGCCGGGCCAGTCGCCAGGTCACGCCGATGTCGCCGAAGTTGTCGACCACGGTGCAAAAAATATCCCAGCGGGCTTTCATTTCAGGCATTGCAGGCTCCCGTTGGCAAAGGCGCCGATTGTCCGCATAAATTACCCCGTGCAGAAGAGCCGACGGCGATTATTCTTCATGCGACAATCGCCACTCGCCAGTGACCTTTCGCCAAGAGGCAACCATGCCCCACCGCCCCACTCCGCGCCGATCCTTCCCGATCAGCCTCAACGCCCTGCAACTGACCGGCAGCATCGCCCTCGGCATGTGGCTGGGATTCATTGCCATTGTGCTGACCTGCTGGCTCGCATCGCGCCTGCTTTTCAGCGAACAATTGGCATCTGTGGCGGCAGCTGTGGAACAACTGGCCAAACCACCGGTGGTGACTCAACCAGTGCCGGACATCGCGCCACAGAGCCCGCTGTTCGAGCAATACGAAGAAAACCTGCGCAAGAACGAGCAGCAGCAACGGCTCGATCAGGCGCGCAGCAGCAGTCGTAACCTGTCCAACCCAAGCTGTCAGTTCTGGCTGCAACAGGACCGGACTGCCCCCAGCGAAAAAAGCCGCGCCAACGTCCAGCAATTCTGCGATTGATCATGAATAAGCATACCGTCCACCAACTGATTCTCGACAAGCTGCGGATCGATCTCGACATCTCTGAACGGGCCGCACAAACCGCCTACGAAACGGCGACCCATGAAGAAAACATCGCCGAGAACAAATACGACACCCTGGGGCTGGAAGCCTCCTATCTCGCGGCAGGGCAAGCCAGGCGGGTCGAAGAAATTCGCCAGTCACTGAGCCTCTGCCAGAACCTGGCCTTGCGCCCGTATGACGATCAGCGGGGCATCGAAGTGGGCGCGCTGCTCGGGCTCGAGGACGAAAAGGGGCGCGAACAATGGCTGTTTCTTGCCCCCGACGCAGCAGGATTGAAGGTCGATCTGGTGGGGCAACTGATAACCGTCATCACCCCGCGCTCACCGCTGGGCAAAAGCCTGCTGGGCAAGTTCGAGGGCGATGAGGTGGAGATCATGGTGGCGGGCGCTCGGCAACAGTTCGCTGTCACCGAGGTGATTTGACCGGCAGGAAACGTTATCAGTGAACGGGCAGTTCGACGCCGTCGAACAGCTCTTCCAGTTCCTGCTTGTTGTGGCATTGAATGGCCTTGGCCATGACTTCGCGGGTCAGGTGCGGCGCGAACTTCTCGATGAAGTCGCACATGAAACCCCGCAGGAAGGTGCCGCGACGGAAGCCGATCTTGGTCACGCTGGACTCGAACAACTCACTGGCATCGAGCACCACCAGGTCGCTGTCGAGTTTGCTGTCGACGGCCATTTTCGCCACGATGCCCACGCCCAGACCCAGGCGAACATAGGTCTTGATCACGTCGGCGTCGGCGGCGGTGAACACCACTTTCGGCGTCAGGCCACGATGGCTGAACGCTTCGTCGAGTTTCGAACGACCGGTAAAACCGAACACGTACGTCACGATCGGGTACTCGGCCAGCGCTTCGAGGGTCAGTTTCGACAGTTTGGTCAACGGGTGCCCTTGAGGCACGACCACGCAACGGTTCCAGCGGTAGCACGGCATCATCACCAGATCACCGAACAGCTCGAGCGCTTCGGTGGCAATGGCGAAATCCACGGTGCCATCAGCGGCCATTTCGGCGATCTGCATGGGCGATCCCTGGTGCATGTGCAGGGCAACGTCCGGATATTGCTTGATGAAATTGCTGATCACCGGGGGCAATGCATAACGCGCCTGGGTGTGAGTCGTGGCAATCGACAGGGTGCCTTTCTTCTCGTTGGAGAATTCCTGGGCGATCTGCTTGATGCTTTCAACTTTGCGCAGAATTTCGCCAGCGGTGGTGATGATTCGCTCGCCGGCCGGGGTAACGCGGGTCAGGTGCTTGCCGCTGCGGGCGAAAACCTCGACGCCCAGTTCGTCTTCCAACAGACGGATCTGTTTACTGATGCCCGGTTGAGAGGTGTAAAGACTTTGGGCTGTAGCGGAAACGTTGAGGTCGTGGTGCGCCACTTCCCAGATGTAGCGCAATTGTTGAAGCTTCATATGAATCCCTCAAAGCAGGTAGACGCCACGGGCATCAGCGACGGTATATAACTATATTAATGGTACGAAGAATAAATCTAGAACTTTTTTATCAAATTGCCATTATTCTGTTCTAGCGATCCCCTTGCCGACGACGTTGCATCAGCGGCACCAGATAGACCGGTACCTTGGACAGTTGCAGCACACGGGCGGCGGTTCGCCCCAGAGGCGTTTCCGCACCCGCACCGTGGCTGTGACTTCCTACGATCAACAAATCCA
This sequence comes from Pseudomonas sp. GL-R-19, assembly GCF_019956375.1. Lineage (NCBI taxonomy): Bacteria > Pseudomonadati > Pseudomonadota > Gammaproteobacteria > Pseudomonadales > Pseudomonadaceae > Pseudomonas > Pseudomonas sp. GL-R-19. The sequence continues at coordinate 35,097 of NZ_JAHBDJ010000040.1, forward strand.
CGGAGAGTTTCTGCGCCTGGTCCAGAATCACCTGCGATGGGTCGCCCTGCAGCACCCGTACTGCCTGAATCCGCTCCAGGTCGTGCTCCCCTTCATCCCCCAACTCCTCACGAAAACTGTCGAGCACCCGCTGCTCGATACTGGCAATCACCGTATTCAGGCCCTGGCTGTGAAACTCGTTCAGCGCCTGTTCATCGAGATAACTTTCCAGCACCGATTCGGCAAACAACCCCATGGGTTCAACCGCATGCACCACATACAAATCGGCATTGAAGATCCGGGCCAGCTCCAGGGCATGCTGCATCACCACGGGCGCATACAGGCCAAGGTCAGTGGCATACAGCATCGAACGAATCATATGACCTCCTCGACTGCCAACATGGCGGAGATTTGATTCAGCTTAGCAGTGCCTTGGCCACTGCGACGTGCGGCGCAACGCATTGAACGGTGGGCTTAAACCTTTCGCTCGTTGCTTATGCCATGGGGCACGTGACCGGTGGCGACGACTTCACGGGCCAATTCGCAGTGGCCGGCCTGATCGTCGAAAAACACATCGGCGGCGAAGGCTTCGAGAAAGGCTGACTTGGTCAGGCCGCCGAGGAACAGCGACTCATCGAGACGGATATCCCATTCGCGCAACGTGCGAATCACTCGCTCATGAGCCGGCGCCGATCGCGCCGTGACCAGCGCAGTACGGATCGGACAGGCGTCCTCCGGGAACTCACGCTGCAACAGATTGAGGGCGGCGAGAAAGCCCTTGAACGGCCCACCACGCAACGGCTCGCGGGCGGCCTCACGCTCACTGGCCTGGAATGCCTCCAGACCACCGGCCTGATAAATGCGCTCCGACTCATCGGAAAACAGCACCGCGTCTCCGTCGAAGGCGATGCGCAATTCGTCGCTGGCCGCACGACTGGCACCGCCCGACAGAATGGTCGCCGCAGCGAACCCGGCGTCCAGTGCACTGCGTACGTCTTCGGCGTGGGTCGAGAGAAACAGGTCGCAGCCAAAGGCCTTGAGGTAGGGATACGGACTGCGCCCGCCGGCAAAGGCAGCGCGAGAAATTGCCAGGCCATAATGGTCAATCGAGTTGAATACCCGCAGCCCGGTGTCGGCGCTGTTGCGCGACACCAGAATCACCTCGACCCGGGCACGGCCGAGGCTATTGTTGAGGTTCAGGAGTTTGTGCACCAACGCAAAGGCATCGCCGGGTTGGAGGATTTCGTCTTCGTGCTCGATCTGATACTGCCGGTAGGCTTCGACGCCGCTCGACAGATAGACCTTGTGGCTTTCGCTCAGGTCGAACAGCGCCCGCGAAGAAATCGCCAGCACCAGTTTGTCGTCAATTGCCTTTGGCATGCCCTTCCCCCTCAGGTCGGTCGACTCAGGTGTTTCGTCGATCAATGAAACTCAAACTGCGATACAAGGCCTCGATGCGCGGCATCTCACACCCCGTGGCCCTGGCGGCCGCCAGTGGTCGGGCGTAGATGGCGGCCAGCTCCAGCGGTCGCTTTTGCAGGAAATCGTGGTACATGCTCGGCCAGTAGTCAGGCATTTTTTCGGTCACCATGAACAAGTGCTCGGCATACCCCGCCGGTACACCGTGCCCGCACGCGACTGCGCCTTGCACCACTTCAGCCATCAGCGCCTTGATCAGTTCGCGACTGTCGGCATCGGCCATCAACGGTGTGGTGCTCGCACCCAGCAACACCGAGAGACCGTTGTACGGGATATTCCAGACCAGTTTTTGCCAACGCGCCTGATACAAATTCGCCATGGCCTGGGAGTCGAGGCCGGCGTTGCGAAACAGCCCGACACCCTCCTCGACAATCGCAGTGCGTGCCGGCCCGTCGGCGGGACCGCTGTGATAACCAACGTGCACTGCGCCCAGCGCCTGATGGGTAATGACGCCCGGCGCCTCGCGATGGACGCAGATGTAGCAGAGCCCGCCGAGCACATGCAGCGAATCGGGGAGCAACTCACGCAGGCTGTCCTCGACGTCCAGGCCATTTTGCAACAGCAGTACCTTGGCGTTCGGTGCCGCCGCTTGCAGGATGGCGGGTGCCAGGCCTGCATTGCTGGTGGTTTTCGCGCCCACCAGCAGCCAGTCGCAGGGCGGCATGCCTTCGGCGTTCGAATAAGCCTGCACCGGGTTCAGTTTCAGCGCACCGTGGGGCGCGCTATCGACTTGCAACCCGTGCTCGGCCACGGCGCAAAACTCGCTGCGCAGCAGAAAATGCACATCAAAACCGGCACGCGCCAGCATCACCCCGTAGAAACCGCCGATTGCGCCGGTCCCGATAATGCCGATTCTCGGCCTGGCAATTGTCCCCATCATGGCAACTCCTCTGCTGTTCGACTCAACGCCTGGCGCACCGCCCGATTGAGCTCGGTGTCGGTCAGGCGGGATTTCAGTGCTCCAAAGAATTCGCCGTCGCGAACAACAAACAGCGCCGGCAAGTGAAAGACCTGATAACGCTCGACCACCCCGCCGTTGTTGCCGGCGTCGATCCAGCACAGTCGATCGACTGCCAGATCGAGTGCCGGCAATTGCTCACGGGCAAAACGGCAACCGGCGCAGCCGACACTGGTGAAAATAACCAGCGATACGCCGCTCATCGCCAGCAGCCGTTGGTCGGCGTCAAAATCGGTCAGTTCCAATTCGACCACTATACTGGGGAGAACAATGTCAGATGGCCGACACATGGAGTCTGTGTTCATGAGACGTTTTATTCCTCACCCTGACGATGTGCCCGTCGAATTAACGTTGCTGAAACCTGAGTGTATTTCGCGACGACAGCTGCACACTATCAGTCTCGGGGGCATGGCTTGCAATTATCACCGTGCGTGGCGCTACGGCACGGCGCTGGAGGTACGCATGCCGACCGTGAACCCGGACATGCGCTATCTGGGCTATGTCGCCTGGTGCCTGCGGCGCAAACGCGGTTATCTGGTGGGCATCGCCTTTGTCGACGAGCAAACGCTGTTCAGCGCCCGAATGGGCGAGCAGGTGTGCCAGATCGAACACTACTGCCGCCTGCATGACACCCATGACGACTTGCAGGATATCCAGGCCCTGGCCCTCGAATGGGTCCAGGAGCATGCCGACGAGTTCTCTCACGATTCGGTGCAAAGGGCTTTTGCCGAGCCTGTGCCGGATTAGCGGTATTGCCGAAGCGTTTGCCGGTCACGTTGGGGGAAACTCACTGAGAATGGCCCCTAAACCGGTGTCTGCCCATTGTCGAGCCACGGTGTAACGCGCTAAGGTTCGGCTTCCCGACGCGCTTAATTTGCTGTGCTCCGCCGCGCGGGTTCGCTGGCGGCCGGCACCCGTGACCTGACGAGTAAACGATGGCTGATTTACCGATCAACGACCTAAACGTCGCCTCCAACGAGACGCTGATCACTCCCGATCAGCTCAAGCGCGATATTCCCCTGAGCGACGCTGCACTGCGCACCGTCACCAAGGGCCGCGAAGTCATCCGCAACATTCTGGATGGCACCGACCACCGCCTGTTCGTCGTCATCGGGCCTTGCTCGATCCACGACATCAAGGCCGCCCATGAGTATGCCGAGCGCCTGAAGGTTCTCGCTGCTGAAGTGTCCGATACCCTGTATCTGGTCATGCGCGTTTATTTCGAGAAGCCACGTACCACCGTCGGCTGGAAAGGCTTGATCAACGACCCGTACCTGGACGACTCGTTCAAGATCCAGGACGGCTTGCACATCGGTCGCCAGTTGCTGCTGGACCTGGCCGAAAAAGGCCTGCCGACCGCCACCGAAGCCCTCGACCCGATCTCCCCGCAATACTTGCAGGACCTGATCAGCTGGTCGGCCATCGGCGCGCGCACCACCGAATCCCAGACTCACCGTGAAATGGCCTCCGGCCTGTCCTCGGCCGTCGGCTTCAAGAACGGCACCGATGGCGGCCTGACCGTGGCGATCAACGCCCTGCAGTCGGTTTCCAGCCCACACCGCTTCCTGGGCATCAACCAGGAAGGTGGCGTGTCGATCGTGACCACCAAGGGCAATGCCTACGGTCACGTGGTATTGCGCGGCGGCAACGGCAAGCCGAACTACGATTCGGTCAGCGTTGCGCTCTGCGAACAGGCGTTGAACAAGGCGAAGATCAAGCCGAACATCATGGTCGATTGCAGCCACGCCAACTCCAACAAGGATCCGGCCCTGCAACCGCTGGTGATGGAAAACGTCGCCAACCAGATCCTCGAGGGCAACAAATCGATCATCGGCCTGATGGTTGAAAGCCACCTGAACTGGGGCTGCCAGGCGATTCCGAAAGACCTCGCCGACCTGCAATACGGCGTGTCGATCACCGACGCCTGCATCGACTGGACCGCGACCGAAAACACCTTGCGCAGCATGCATGCCAAGCTCAGGGATGTACTGCCTAAACGCGATCGCAGCTGATCGCTTTTAGCGAACACACAAAAACGCCGGACTAAACCCGGCGTTTTTTTATACGTTCGTTTTATTGAAGGTCACTGACTCAGCTTGGCCGCATGCCGCTGGTGACGCTCCATGTAGCGCTCGACGTAGGAACACGATGGAATGACGGTGTAGCCCATTTCCTCCGCGTACTCCAGCGCCTTCTCGGTCAAGGCTGCCGCAATACCGCGACCACGCAACGCGTTGGGCACGAAGGTGCGATAGATATCCAGGGTCTGCTTCCCCAGATCCATATAGGTCAGATAGGCACGATGACCGTCCACAATGGTCTCGAACTGATGACCAGCCTGGTCATGGTGGATGGACAACGCCTCGCTCATCACTACTCCTCGCGGGTCTGGAATTCCGACCCCTACCTTACCGATGTTTTTCCGGCGAAGGAACATCTACGCCACCCCGTGCCTGAATGGACACCGAGAAGAGCTGCACCGATCTCGCGCTACCGAGCACCTACAAATAGTAGGCACCATTGGCAGAAATGCTCAAGGTGCGCTCGTCATCGTGCGGGTTGGCGGGTGCTGCTCCGGATCACGCAGGAATGGCTCGACCGAAGATCACTCCGGGTCGATAGCCTGAACATTGCCGGATGTTGAGACTTAAGACGAGCGCCCATTGTTAAAGTCACCTGAATATCGAGAAAGATATTGAGGGGCGCTACGCAAAAGCCGAACAAAAGTGTAGGCGAATCCATGTAGGCGGCTCTAGCCAGACTGGAAAAAGAGCGGTATACCCAAGGAACTTTTTCTCGTCAGCTGGCTCAGCCACGGGCCTTGCAGCTGGATGTTTTTTAATCAGTTCAGTTAAAAGTTGCTCGAAAAAGAATCAACGCCTACAATTTTTTTTGCTTCTTGCGTCACGTCAGTTTTACTTACTACAAGTAATAGGTAGTATGTACGCCGGCTATTTCCTCAATCGGAGGAGATAGCTACTTAATAGAAAGTCCTTGAAGGGGAACACGATGAACAACGTTCTGAAATTCTCTGCTCTGGCCCTGGCCGCAGTTCTGGCTACCGGTTGCAGCAGCGCATCGAAAGAAACCGAAGCACGTCTGACCGCTACTGAAGACGCAGCTGCTCGCTCCCAGGCTCGTGCAGACGAAGCTTACCGTAAAGCTGATGAAGCTCTGGCTGCTGCTCAAAAAGCACAACAGACTGCTGACGAAGCTAACGAGCGTGCTCTGCGCATGCTGGACAAAGCTAGCCGCAAGTAATAGTCCTTCGGGATTGTTATCAAGCCGACCCATTTTTTGGGTCGGCTTTTTTATTGCCCGGCGTTTCTCCGGGCAATAAAAAACCCGTCGACGCGGTCCGCGCCGACGGGTTCCTTACAAGCTTACTGCATCAGGTCGACCGGAGTGCTCGACACCATCGGTGCAGCGTTGTTGCCCGGCACAGCAATCTCCACCGGCAGGCCGTCTTCAGCGGCAACCACATCACGCACCACATCCCAGTTCATGCGCAGGTTGTTAGTGATGTCTTCACGCTTGAGCATCGCGTTGATGACCGCTGTGTGCTTGTCGACCACCGACGGGTTGCCCTTGTCGTCCAGCGGCGTATGCGCCTCCAGATAGACCTTGCCGCCACTCAAGCCAAACTTGTACGGGTCGTTGATGATCCGCACCGACGTACCGACCGGTACCATGCCCGCCATTTCCAGCACGTTGTTGTTGAACATGCGGAAGCAACCGTGGCTGGTGCGCATGCCGATACCGAACTTCTTGTTCGAACCGTGGATCAGGTAGCCCGGTGTGCCCAGGGTGAACTTGAACGGCCCCAGCGGGTTGTCAGGGCCGGCCGGCACGACGTTGGGCAGCGGATCACCGTCGGCTGCGTGTTCGGCCTTGATCGAAGCCGGAGGCGTCCAGGTCGGGTTCGGCGTCTTGGCGGTGATGCTGGTGTGGGCAATCGGCGAGCCCCAGCCTTCACGACCGATACCCAGCGGGAACGTGTACACCACGTTTTTGCCTTTCGGGTAGTAGTAGAGGCGGTACTCGGCCAGGTTGATCACGATGCCTTCACGCGGGCCTGGTGGCAGGATGAAGCGGGTCGGCAGAATGATTTCCGTGCCGACGCCTGGCAACCAGGCATCGACACCCGGGTTGGCCGCGACCATTTCCGTGTAGCCCAGATCGTAGGCGGTACCAAGGTCGGCGAAGGTATCTTCGTACTTGGCCTTGATCACCTGCACCTGGCCGATGATGTCTTCACCGGGCGGTGGCAGGGGAAACTCCAATGCTGCAACGGGACCGGCCACCAAAAGGGCGGCAAGTGTCAGGCAGCGGGTGACGGCAGGAAAGCGCGACAACATCCGGAAAATCCTTCGCATGATCAACTGAGAGTATAAGCACGCGATTGTACACCGCTGTCCGTTATTTCGGGGAGATGGCCCGATTGCAGGTAATGCAAGGAGATTTTGCGATTGTCCTCGATCCCGTGTGGGAGCGAGCCTGCTCGCGATGGCGTTGTGTCAGGCGATGAGTATTTTGTGGGTGTACATATCCGTTGCTGCGATAACGGCCGCTTATGGTTCCGCCCTTACGGCCAGCCCTTTCAAGGTGTTTTCCCTTTATGGGCCTTGAGCACCCGATCCGTCGACACATGAGCGTGCGCAGCTTTACCGTCCAGCCACTCCTTGGGTTTGGCGATTTTGGGACCACGTATGCTTT
>NZ_JAHBDJ010000041.1:0-41805 GCF_019956375.1 Pseudomonas sp. GL-R-19
GCGAAAAGCCGCAGCCGACAGTTACGCGCCTTGGAACACAAGGCGCGCAAGCTGGGCATGCAGTTGGTGATGGCTGGATAATTTTTAGAGCAAAAACAATGGGTTATTTTTTGTTTGATAAGAGCTGGCGCAGCCTGCGATCTTTTGATCTTCGCCATCCACCCCAAATTTCAGGCAAAAAAAATCCCAGGCAGCTGATGGACGCCTGGGATCTAAAAATGCATAAACCGTGGTGGTGAACGCGGCGCGGATATTACGGAATATTTCGGCCTGTAACAAGATATTTTTATTCACTATCCAGTTACTAATCCTTCTAACCCCTTCAATATCCACATGTTTTCTAAGGGCGACTACAGGAACCAGCGATACTCCCGCGCGCTGATGTCATGCAGAAATGCCAGATGATCCTGACGTTTGTTTTCGCAATAGACGTCCACAAACTCCGCCCCCAAGCCTTCGCGCAGCGGTGAATGACTTTGCATGGATTGCACCGCTTCGAGCATTTCCAACGGAAAATCGATGCCACTGCTGCGGTCTTCGTTGAGTGGTGCAATCGGCTCGCGCTCCCCTTCCAGGCCTTGCTCCAGTCCCACCAGAATCGCCGCCAACGCCAGATACGGATTGGCATCGGCGCCCGCCAGGCGATGTTCGATGCGCAGGTTCTTGATGTCCGACTCCGGAATGCGCAAGCAGGCATCGCGATCCTCGAAACCCCAACTGGCGCGGGACGCGACGTTCACCGTGGCGCTCAAGCGGCGCATGGCGTTGTGGTTCGGGGCAAAGATCGGCATGCAGTGCGGCAACACGTCCAGGCAACCGGCCACCGCATGGCGCAGCGCCCGCTGGCCGTTCGCCGCCAGCAGGTTGTTGCCGGCCTGGTCATACAGGCTGACATGCACGTGCATGCCGCTGCCGGGGTGCTGCAAGTAGGGTTTGGCCATGAAGCTGGCGCGGTAGTTGTGCTTGAGCGCCACGCCCCGGGTGCTGCGACAGAACAGGGCGGCCCAGTCGGCGGCGCGCAGGCCGTCATCGCAATGGCCGAAGTTGATTTCGAACTGGCCTGGGCCGAGTTCGGCGGTGATCACCGTGGCATCGACGCCCTGGGCTCGCGCGGTCTCGACCATTTCATCGAGCACCGGGGCGAAGCGCGACAAGCGTTCGATGTGCATGTTCGGCTGATCGTCGGCATCGCCGGTCAACTCATCACGGGGGAACTGCGGCAAGCCGTTCTTCAGGTGACTGTCGAACAGGTAGAACTCCAGCTCGAAGGCCACCACCGGGAAAATGCCCTTGCGCTTGAGTCGCTCCAGCACCCGCGCCAGCACTTCACGGGGTTCGAATTCGATGGGTTTTTCGGTGCCGTCGGAGGTGATCAGCATCTGGCCCAGAGGCTGCTTTTCCCAGGTCACCCGCTTCAAGGTGCCGGGCACCAAACGGCGCAGCGCATCCGGGTCACCATCGTTGAAGCAGTAATCACCGATCTTGAACAACCCGCCCTGGGTGCCGAGCAGCACGCAGTTCTGCGGCAGCTTCAGTGCACTGCCGGCAGCGACTTTTTCCAGCATCTCGATCGGGTAGCGCTTGCCGTAGAAATGCCCCGGAATGTCCAGGGAGATCAGGTCGACATAACGCACTTCGGGGTTGCAGTGGCGGAAGTTGCGAACCTCGGCCAGCAGTTCAGAGCACACAGCATCCATCGATTTATTCCTTGTTGTTCTCAGGTGTAAACCCAAAGCACACGGGTCAGTTGATCGGACAGGTTGCCGTAGCGGCAGTGCGCATGGCTGGCCAGTTGAAAGCTGTCGCCTTGGCGCAAGGTCACCGGTTCGTTGTCGTCGAGCCACAGGGTCAGCTCCCCTTCGAGGACGTAACCGCCCTGCTCCGAGCTGTCCTTCATGTGCCGGTCGCCGCTGCTGGCGCCGGGTTCGAGCTGGCTTTCGAGCATCGAAAAGGACGCACGCATTTTTGGCGAAACGAGGATGTCGGTGATGCCGTCGGCGTAGTACAGCGTGCGGCGCTCGTCCGGGCGGGTGACCCAGGACAAGGCCATGGGTTTGGGCAGGCTGTAGAAATAGGTGGTCGGCACCCCCAGGGTTTCGCTGATGGCGGTCAGGTCTGCCACCGTCGGGCGCGACAGGCCGCGCTCGACCTGGGACAGAAAACCGACGGAGCGGCCGATTTTGTCCGCCAGCTCCTTGAGGGTGTACTTTTTGTGTTTGCGCAGGTCCTGGATCAGGATCGCCAGCGCCGAGATTTCTTCTTGCATGTCCATCTAAAGGCTTCCAGAAAGTGTCGCTTCAAATGCTGTCGCGCAGTCGATACCAGGCCTTGCCGATGGCTTCCAGCGGCGCGGCCAGGTATTTTCCGCCGGGAAAACTGCCGTTGTTCAGGCCCTGATACAGGGACAGCTCGTCGGGCTGACCGAGTATCGCGTCGGACACCGCCCGTGCCGCGGCCAGTGTCGGCAGCACGCCATGCCCGGAATACCCCTGCATCCAGTACAGATCGCCCCGGCGGCCGATATCCGGCGTGCGCTTGAGGGTCAGGTCGATGTGTCCGCCCCAGGCAAACTCCAGATCGACGCCGGTGAGTTGCGGGAACACGCGCTCCAGGAACGGCCGGGTCGCCGCGGCGATGTCCTTGGGCATCCCGCCCAGGTAAGTGCAACCGCCGCCGAACAACAGGCGGTTATCCGGGGTGCGCCGGAAATAATCGAGCACGAACTGGTTGTCGGTCACGCACACGTTGCTCGGCAGCAGCGCCGTGGCCTGGTCCTTGGTGAGCGGCGCAGTCGCGACCTGATAGGTCCCGACCGGCAACACGCAACTCGCCAGTTGCGGGTCGAGCCGGTCTAGGTAGGCGTTGCACGCCAGCACCAGCACATCGGCGCGAATACGACCGCGTTCGGTCGTCACCACAAACCCGTCGCCCTCCTCGCCATAGCTCAGCGCCTTGCTTTGCTCGTGGATGCGGCCACCGGCCCGCTCGATCGCATCGGCAAGGCCCAGGGCCAGTTTCAACGGATTCAAATGCCCGCCCTCGGGGTCGAACAGGCCGGCCTGATAACGCTTGCTGGCCACCCACTCCGGCAACTGTTGCCGTGGAATGAATTGCAGTTTGTCGTGCCCCCATTTGTGGCTGGCCTCGTGTTGCCACTCCGTCAGCAAGCCGACCCGACGCGGCATCACCGAGGTCCAGAGATGGCCGGCGCGGTAGTCGCAATCGAACCCATGGCGGCCGGGCAAATCACGCAGTTCGCGCGCAGCCCAGCGCATGCCGTCCCACAGTCGCCGTGCCCGTTCGTAACCCAGCGCCGCTTCCAGCGGTGGCATGTCGCACGACCAGCCGAGAATCGCCTGCCCGCCATTACGCCCGGACGCGGCCCAGGCCACCCGGCTGGCTTCCAGCAAGGTCACGCGCTTGCCGGCCAGCGCCAGGCGCAAAGCCGTGTGCAATCCACTGAAACCGGCCCCGATGATCAGCACTTCGGTGTCGTGCTCACCTTCCAGTGCAGCTCGATCGACCAGACGATCGGCGCAGGTGTGGGCGTAGTAGCTGGCGACATGCCGGGTGGATTGCTGAAACATACGGCCTCGTGAAATTTTGTATTTTTAATTTCATGAAAAAATACACGGTAAATTTCATACAGGCAATCAACGCGTAAAAAATCCCGCTCAGGCCAACCCGAGCGGGATTTTTTTATTCAGACGCGATGTTCGAATCAATCAGGCCACAGGAATCATCGGATCCGCCGAAGCCAATGCAGCGACACGATCAGCCGCTGGCGGGTAGATCCACTGGGTATTGATCTGAGTCTTCAGCGCCTTGGCTTCATGCTTGACCAACTTGACCTGACGATCCCAACCCTCGGTGTACACCGCGCCCCAGGCGCCCAGATCGAGGCAGGTCACGTATTTCGGCTGGCTGTACGGCGTCGGGTCGACACCGAGGATCTGCGCGGCGACGTTGTTGCCGGCGTGACGACCCAGCGAAATAGCGTGCTGACAGGTCATCAAGGCGTAGTTGCCGATCTCGTCACTGGCCGCATAGGCAACGTCGCCGGTGGCGAAGATGTCGTCCTGGCCGATGACTTTCAGGTGTGCGTCGACATGCAGACGGCCCAGGTGATCGCGCTCGGCCGGAATCTGCTCGGTCAGGGAGCTGGCTCGAACGCCGGTGGTCCAGACCACGGTGTTTGCGTCGATGCGAGCACCGTCGGACAGGGTCACGCCATTGGCATCGACCGACACCACCGAGGCCTTCAAGTGCCATTTCACGCCGGTCGCCACGCTGGCCTCGACGATCGATTCGGCGATTTCCTCACCCATCGAGCCGCCAATTTTATCGCCACGGTCAACGATGATCACATTGATGTCGGCACGGTCGCCGAAGATGGCCCGCAGGCGGGTCGGCATTTCAGTCGCCGTTTCGATCCCGGTGAAACCGCCACCGGCCACCACCACGGTGTTGCGTGCCGTGCTTTCGGGCTGATTGGCCAGCGCCTTGAGGTGGTTTTCCAGACGCACGGCCTGTTCGATCTGATCGACATCGAACGCGTGTTCGGCCACGCCCGGGGTGTTCGGCGAAGCCAGGCGACTGCCGGTGGCCAGAACGAGTTTGTCGTAGCTGCAGACTTGTCGGGCACCTGTGGCATCGACATAGCCGACCTGTTTTTGCCCGACGTCGATAGTCTGCGCCGCGCCCTTGATGAACTTGACCCCTACGGCATCGAACAGGTCGCCGATCGGCGCGGCCAGTTGGTGGGCGTTCGGCTCGTAGAAGCGCGGACGCACACGCAGCTCGGCCTGGGGAGCCAGCACGGTCACTGCAACGTCGTTGTGGCCGTGAATGTCGAACAGGCGGGTGGCACTCAAAGCGGTCCACATGCCACCGAAACCTGCGCCGATTACCAGAATGTGCTGCTTCATTTTTGACTCCTGGGGGGAATGACCAAACGTTGAAAATCGTTGAGGGGTTCAAGGATCGCCGTCGGGTTGTACCCGGATGAACGCCTGCCACTGCGACCGAACAACTACGACTGTATTGATCCTAGTTAAAACCTGCAACAGGTTTTTACCGAGGGTCACCATCGAAAAACCCGACCCCTGAGCTGAACACCCTGTATTCAGCGCATCAGAACAGCGTTAGCAGTCATGAAAAAAGATTGATCGAGGAGGGATTCGTTGCCTGACTTGCTGTCGGCTGCTAGAATTTGCGACTAATTCAGTCGGAGATTTGCATGTCTCTTTACAGCGCGGGTGTCGAATACGGCATCCACTGCCTGCTTTTTCTGGTGGGTAATGGCGGCGACTCGCGCGAAGCGAGCGTGCGCGACCTTGCCGATCTGCAGGGTGTCCCCCAGGACTATCTGGCGAAAATCTTCACCAAGCTGGCCAAGGCCAGACTGGTGGCCGCCACCGAAGGCATGCGCGGCGGCTTCAAGCTGGCCCGGCCCGCTGACGAAATCACCTTGCTGGATATCGTCAACGCCATCGACGGCCGCAAATCGATTTTCGATTGTCGGGAGATCCGTGGCCGTTGCGCCGTGTTTGACGGCACCCCGCCTGAATGGGCATTGGAAGGACTGTGCGCGATCCATGGCGCGATGATGGTTGCGCAAAAACGTATGGAAGAGGCCTTGGCCCAACAGACCATCCTCGACATCGCCAGGAAATTCGGGCGCAAAGCCCCGCCGGAATTCGGCGTAAAAGTGGAAAGCTGGATGAACGAGCGTCGGGAACGCAAAAGTGCCGCCCAGGCGGACGAGCACATCATCCCGACCACCAACCTTTCAGACTGATTCACAAAAAAAAACCGGATGCACGTCAGGCATCCGGTCTTTTTCTTCCTTCACTCTCTCGCGCTTACAAGCAATCATGCACGATTTTGCGCAGGTCGCCGGATTTGGCCCAAGGTGGCCCCTGATACAGCGATATCCGGCTGCCGTCCTTGTACTTCACGATATCCAGCACTTCGTCGGCCGTGATCACGCTGGGCGCGGTGATGCGGTATCCGTTGGATATCGAAACCTGGGTGGTATTGGAGACTTCCTTTTGCCAGGCCGGCAACACGCACGCCGCATACTCTTTTGGCGCCTTCGTGCTGTGCTTGCTGACATTCGGCTCGCCCGGTACCAGCGATGCTGGCAATGAACACCCGGCCAGCAATGCCAGCGCGACTCCCCCCATCAACATCCGCATGCTGCTTCCTTTAATTCCAAATAAGAAAATGTAGCTTGCCGTCGTCCTTACATCCACCCCAACGATTCAGCGACAGTCATTGATATCGCTTCCCTCGTTTAGTTCCTTGGGTTCGGATAAACCATCCATCTTTCTTGGGCAGGACAGCGTACTTTCTCGTTCACTTTTAATTCCCGACCAAAGGAAACCCCGCGGATTCAGACGAATACAACATCCGTCGCGGTAAACAGGTCTAAAATTTCGGTGTGCAGAGTTCAGGAGGTCATCATGTGGCTTAACGAATCGGAACAGGAACTTCGGCGTGATCTGCAAGGGCTTGCGTCAGATTTGCGCTGGTCGGCAGTGGAACTATTGCGCATCGAGGAGCAATTGCGCCTGCTCGGGAGCGAAGCCGACGCGCAAGCCGTGCAAAGACTGTGTTCTTTATTTCAGGGTGATGAAGAAAAACTGTCCGGCTATGCCGAGGAAGTGAAAGCCAAGGTCATTAGCCGCAACAAGGCTCAATAGCGGGAGCGCTGCCATGAACAGGCCTCTATTCACGCTGGTTGTCGCACTGACCGCGTTGGCAGGCTGCAGCACCAACTCGATCTACCAGGACCAGCCGCTGGTCGCGAAAGTCAACACCGGCATGAGCCAGGAGCAAGTCCGGCAAATCGGCGGCCAGCCCTTGTCGGTCACTGATCGTACCGTCGAACCCGGTACGTGCTTTGACTACAAACTGACTCAGTCCGGCCATCAACAAGCTTACAATGTCAGCTTTGACGGCCGGGGCATCGTCGACCACAAAAGCTTTATGACGTGCGCGGAATGGAGCCACATGCAGCAAAAGGCCCGGGAACCCTCCCGCCCCAGCGGAGGCGGTGGCTACTAGCGCCCTTAAGGGCTTTTTTGTAGGAGCGAGCTTGCTCGCGATGGACTCCAGCGCGCCGCGTTTAGCCAGTAAATACGCGTTATCGTTAACGACCATCGCGAGCAAGCTCGCTCCTACAGGAGATTACCGGAGCACCGGGGCTTCGGGCTTGACTTCACTTTGCTTGATGGCTTTTCGCAGGCCTGCCGGCACGAGCCCTGTAGCCGGGCAGTGACGCGGCAAACGCCAGTGCTTCTTCCCGACTGTCAAATGAACCCAGTCGGTCACCCTGGGTACATACCCGCCAAGGCCCATTGCTCACTCTGAGTACGTCATAGCCGTTCATGTGCATTTTGTTCAGAATCGGAACGCTCATAGTCACCTCCTCCTGGGCAGTGATATCAGGTTGGCTTGCTTACCTTACACCCGCCCTTCTCCAAAATACCGACCAGATATCGCCATGAAGATTCCCGAATCCGGTTGAACCTGGATCCTAACCCTTGGCCAACGCCGTCGCCGCCCTGTCGATCAATGCCGCCACTTCGGCGGGCATCGACGCCAGGGACGCATGGCTGGCAGTCAAGGTCAGAATCTCCCGGGCGTTCAGCCGCTCGGCCATCCATTGCTGGTTTTGTGGAGCGATCATCCGGTCCCCGGTCGAAATCTGATACCACGATGGTTTTTTCTTCCAGGCCACCGTGCCAACAGTGTCACCGAAGGTACTCGCCAGCGGTGCTTTCTGGGTGAGGCCCATGACCAACCCTTCGGTCGCCGGCAGGTCCTGACAGAAGCTTTCGTGATAGAGCTCTGGCTTGACCCACAGGTAACCGTCGC
This sequence comes from Pseudomonas sp. GL-R-19, assembly GCF_019956375.1. Taxonomy (NCBI): domain Bacteria; kingdom Pseudomonadati; phylum Pseudomonadota; class Gammaproteobacteria; order Pseudomonadales; family Pseudomonadaceae; genus Pseudomonas; species Pseudomonas sp. GL-R-19. The sequence goes on from NZ_JAHBDJ010000041.1 coordinate 7,885, forward strand.
TATCGGGCGCCAGGTTGGCCGCCGCCGCTGGCAGATGCCGTTGCGTGATGCCACCGGGGCTTTCACCGGCATCCGGCGCGAACGCGGCGATATACACCAGGCCAACCACATTCGGCAAATCACCCGCTTCAGTGATTACCGCACCGCCATAGGAATGCCCCACCAGCAACACCGGCCCCGGCACCTGGGCGACCATCTTGCGCGTACGCTCGGCATCCTCGGCCAGCGAAGTCAGCGGTAACTCGACGGCACGAATGTGCGTGTCACCCCGGCTGAGCAATTTGACGATGACCTTGTTCCAGTGGGCAGCGCCGCCCCAAAAACCATGGACCAGCACGATCGTGGGTTTGTCACTCATCACCAAGACTCCGTTGTTTGCCGATGGGGTTGTCTGTCGTTCGCCTCAGCCCTGATCGCCGCCGCCCACGGGCATGACCATGCCGGTGATATAGGACGCTTCGTCGCTGGCCAGAAACAGAATAGCCCCCGCCTGCTCATCCAGGGTGCCGTAGCGTTTCATCAAACTGCTGTCGAGGGTCTGGTCGACGATCTGCTGGTACCAGAGCTTTTCCTGCTCACTCTGCTCGGCACCGTTGCGGGGTATACGTCGCGGCGGTGCTTCGGTGCCGCCAGGTGCAGTGGCGTTGACCCGCACGCCACGACCGGCGGTTTCGAATGCCAGACAAGCGGTCAATGCATTGACCCCACCCTTTGCCGCACCGTAGGGCACGCGATTGAGGCTGCGGGTGGCGATGGAGGATACGTTGACGATCGCCCCGCTGCCCTGCTCCAGCATGAACGGCAGCGCCGCATGGCAGCACCACAAGGTCGGGAACAGCGAACGGCGAACCTCGGCCTCGATCTGCGACGCTTCATAGTGCTCGAACGGCTTGGCCCAGATCGTCCCGCCGACGTTATTGACCAGCACGTCGAGGCGATCGAAGCGCTCGACGGCGGTATGCATCACCCGACAGCATTCCTCGTATTGTTCAAGATCAGCGGTCAGGGCCAGCACCTGGGTGGTCGCGGCCAGTTGTTGCTGGACTTCGAACACCAGGTCGGAGCGGTCCACCAGGATCAGCTTCGCCCCTTCCGCGGCCATGCGCTCAGCCACCCGCCGCCCGATGCCTTGGGCAGCGCCGGTGATCAGTGCGACTTTTTCGTGAAATCTGTTCATGTGTACCTCATGACGACGGATGCCCATAAACCTGTAGGAGCGAGCTTGCTCGCGATGGTCGTTAACGATAACGCGTGTTTTCTGAATAGACGCGGCGCTCAGAAGAACTTCGCGAGCAAGCTCGCTCCTACAGGGAATTTTTTGCCGAGGGCGGTATTCGAGTACACCCTCGCTATCACTTCGCGATTTATGCCGCGCTGGCAGCAAATTTTTCGTAGTAAAAGTTGGCAGGCGCGATGCCTTGCTCGCGGATGAACCGGCTGACGGCCTCGACCATCGGCGGCGGGCCGCACAGGTAGACGTCGACGTCGCCATCGTTCAAATGCTTCGGCTCGATGTGCTGGGTCACGTAGCCCTTGAGCGGGTGCTGGCTCTCGGGGCTGGCGACGCAGGCGCTGAAGGTGAAGTTGGGAATGCGCGCGGCGAAGGCTTCGAGGCGGTCGATTTCCACCAGGTCGAAATCGTGGGTCACGCCGTAGATCAGATGCAGCGGATGATCGCTGCCCTGCTCGGCGATCTTCTCCAGCATCGCGGTGAACGGCGCCAGCCCGGTGCCACCGGCCAGCAGCAACAGCGGCCGACGGATGTCCCGCAGGTAAAAGCTGCCCAAGGGACCGGCCAGGCTCATGCTGTCACCGGCCTTGGCCATGCCGGTCAGGAAGCTGCTCATCAAGCCGCCGGGCACGTTGCGGATCAGGAAACTGACCTCACCGTCGCGCTGCAACGAGCTGAACGAATAGGCGCGGGTCTGTTCGCTGCCGGGAATCCCCAGGTTCACGTACTGCCCCGGCAGGAACGCCAGCTTGCTCAAGGAATCGCCCTTGATCGACAGCGCGATGGTGCTGTCGGACAACTGGCGCACGGCGCTGATGGTGGCCTCAAAGCTGGCCTGACGGGTGCGGCAGACTTCGGAGGATGTCGGCACCCGTACCACGCAATCGCTTTGGGCGCGCATCTGGCAGGTCAGGACAAAACCCTGCTCGGCCTCTGCAGGGCTGAGGGCGTCTTCGATGTATTCCTCACCCAGATCGTAGGTGCCGGCTTCGGCAAAACACTTGCAGGTGCCACAGGCACCGTCGCGGCAGTCCAGCGGAATGTTGATGCCCTGGCGGTACGCGGCATCGGCCACGGTTTCGCCGACATTAGCGTCGATGAATCGGGTGACGCCGTCTTCAAAGTTGAATGCAATCGAATGAGTCATGACGGCCGCCTCACAGGTGGTAAACATCGATGACCTGACGAACGTAGTCGTTCTTCAGGATCACTTTCTTGGCCTTGATCAACGGGTTTTCACCGCGCACGTCGAGGGTGTAGAAACTGCTGCCGAAATAGCTGTCGACGGTCTTGTAGCGAAAACTCAGGGTGTGCCAGTTGAAGCGCACCTTGCACAGTCCGTCGGCCTGTTCGAGCAGCTCGATGTTGCTGATGTTGTGGGAGGTGCGGGTGTCCGGCACGCTGGCGCTGGAGCGCTCGGTCTTGATGCGAAAGATGCGGTCTTCAAGGCCGGTGCGATTGCCGTACCAGATCAGCGAGATTTCCCGCTGCGGGTCCTCGGTCAATTCATCGTTGTCGTCCCAGGACGGCATCCAGTACGTCGCGTCCGGGGCGTACAGCTCCAGCCATTCGTCCCACTGCCGGTCGTCGAGGTAGCGTGCTTCGCGGTAGAGGAAATCGCGCACGCTGTCGTAGGTGATGGTCATTGCACGTCCTCCACGGCGATCAGTTTCGACTGCTCATCAGCCAGGGCCTTGAGCATGGTCTGCTGCCAATACTTGTGTTGCAGCACGAACAGGCCTTCGTCTTCGGTGCGTACGCCGCTGAGCAGCGGGTGCAGATCGATCTCTTTGGCGGCTTCGTCTGCACCTTCGATCCAGTGCTCGGCGCCACGGGACATGTCGTTCCAGGTGGTGACGCTGCCCTGATAGCTGGTCTGGCAGGAACGGAATTCCTCCAGGTCGTCCGGCGTGGCCATGCCGCTGACGTTGAAAAAATCTTCGTACTGGCGAATGCGACTCGAACGGGCGTGGTCGCTCTCGCCCTTGGGGGCGATGCAGTAGATGGTGATTTCCGTGCGGTTGACCGAGATCGGCCGGGCGATGCGGATCTGCGAGCTGAACTGGTCCATCAGGTACACGTTGGGGTACAGGCACAGATTGCGCGAATTCTCGATCATCCAGTCGGCGCGGGCCTTGCCGAAGTCTTGCGCCAGCTCATCGCGGCGCTCGTACAGCGGACGGTCCTCGGGGTTGGCCCAACGGGTCCAGAGCAGCATGTGGCCCTTGTCGAAGGAATAGAAACCACCACCCTGCTTGGCCCAGCTGCCGGCGCTCATGGTCGGATTGCTGTCGCCGGCCTCGCGCTGCTTGCGCTGGTTCTGGGTGGCCGCGTAGTTCCAGTGCACGGAGCTGACGTGGTAGCCGTCGGCGCCGTTTTCGGCGGTGAGTTTCCAGTTGCCTTCGTAGATGTAGCTCGAAGAACCCCGCAGCACTTCCAGGCCATCAGGCGACTGGTCGACGATCATGTCGATAATCTTCGCCGACTCGCCCAGGTGTTCAACCAGTGGCAAAACGTCGGCTTTCAGGCTGCCGAACAGGAAGCCACGATAGGACTCGAAACGCGCGACGCGGGTCAGGTCGTGGGAGCCTTCGCAGTTGAAGCTCGCCGGGTAGCCGGCGTTGGCCGGATCCTTGACCTTGAGCAGCTTGCCGGAGTTGTTGAAAGTCCAGCCGTGGAACGGGCAGGTGTAGGAGCTCTTGTTGCCGGACTTGTGTCGGCACAGGGTCGCGCCGCGGTGGCTGCAGGCATTGATGAAGGCGTTGAGTACACCGTCCTTGTTGCGCGCAATGAAGATCGACTGGCGCCCCATGGTGGTGGTGTAGAAATCGTTGATGTTGGGGATCTGGCTTTCATGTGCCAGGTAGAGCCAGTTGCCCTCGAAGATGTGCTGCATCTCCAGGTCGAACAACCGGGGGTCGGTGAACATTTCGCGCTTGCAGCGATAGAGGCCCTGCTCGGGATCGTCTTCAAGCAGGGAAAGCAAATATTCGGGTCGCAGGGACATGGCCGCCGCCTCCATTGTTATTGTTCAGGCAGGGCCATGCTAGGACGGGGGGGCAGGCTGGAGTATCCGCGGGGTGCAGACCTTTATCCGTTTTGTGCAGGGAGTCAGCGTTGTGTCAGGCGACATCAATGCTGAATGTACCGACCTCTTCGCGAGCAGGCTCGCTCCCACAGGGGATCACCGGCAATCACGGATTTGTGAACGACAGAAATCCAATGTGGGAGCGAGCCTGCTCGCGATGGCGTCGGATCAGGCGACATGAATCTGCCGGCCTCAATGCCGGCGCTTGAGGGTATCGGACGGCAACTCGCCGAACTGCTTGCGGTAGCTGTCGGAAAACCGGCCCAGGTGCAGGAAGCCGTAGTCCATCGCCACTTCTGTGATGTTGCGCACGTTGCAGGTCGGGTCGTTCAGGCAGGCGTTGATGCGTTCCAGGCGTTTCTGGCGCAGGTAGTTTTTCGGCGTAAGGCCGGCATTGCGTTCGAACAGGCCATACAACGAACGCAAGCTCATGTGCGCCTGGCGCGCCAGTTCCTCGCTGTCGATGTCCCGCTTGAGATTGCTCGCGATATAGTCGGCAATCGCCTCGAACGTGGCCGTCTGCGAGCCCAAGTCGAGGCGACAGACGTTGGTTTTCATCAGGCTGAGCATCTTGTTGACGATGATCTGCGTGTAATGCTCCTGCACTCTGGGGATCTGCTCGGTGGATTCGGCCTCTTGGCAGATCATCGCCAACAGGTTGACGAAACCTTCCAGTTCATTGAGCTGATAACGGTTTTCCAGAAACCGCACGCCCTGCCCCGGATAGCGCCAGCGCTGCTCATCGCAGACCGATTCAAACAAGCGGGTCGGGACTTTGAGGATGAATTTTTCGCAATCGGCGGAATACGTCAGGTCCACCGGATCGTCAGGATTGATCAGCAGCAATTCGCCAGGGGCGAAGTAATGTTCCTGGCCGTGGCCACGCCACAGGCAATTGCCGCGCAGCAGCACCTGCAGGTGATAGATGTTCTCCAGTGCGCCCGACGTCACCCGCACACTGGCGCCGTAGCTGATGCGGCACAGGTCGAGGCTGGCGAACTTGCGATGGTCGAGACTGGCCAGTGGACTGCCGGCGCGGGGCATGAGAATGCAGTGGTTGCCGACATGCTGATTGACGTAGCCCGACACCGCATAAGGGTCGGCATGGTCGAATACTCTGCTGCGCTGACTCAACAGTTGCGCTTGCATCATCGGGTCACTCTCATTGTTGTTATAGGTTGCGTCGGGCCATTCTAGAACCGAAACACTTGTAGGAGCGAGCCTGCTCGCGATGGACTTAAGAACGCCGCGTTTAGCCAGCAAACACGCGTTATCGTTAACGACCATCGCGAGCAAGCTCGCTCCTACAAAGGATTGTGCTATCAGTCCGCGAGTGCGCGAACCCGCTCGTGGCGCTGTTGCTCTTCAGGCTGGGCGGTCGACTGCAGGGTGAAGTCGAACTCGATTTCGGCAAAGCGACCGCTCACACCATGGGCCGCCGCGCGCTGCTCATCATCGCTGAAGGTGATCTTGGCGATCAGCTCGTCACGGGTGGCGTAGGCGAAATCGTCGTGCAGGTACTGATCGACGTCGAGGTTGATCTGGGTGGTCAGGTGGCGATGATCCGGCGCGGAAATGAAGAAGTGAATGTGCGCCGGGCGCTGGCCATGACGGCCCAGTTGATCGAGCAGTTGCTGGGTCGGACCGTCCGGTGGGCAGCCGTAGCCCGACGGCACGATGCTACGCAAACGATAGCGGCCTTCGGCGTCGGTCACGATGCGGCGGCGCAGGTTGAACTCCGATTGCGTGGTATCGAAGTACGAGTAGGTGCCACCGGTATTGGCGTGCCAGACGTCGACCACGGCGCCAGCCAAAGGTTCGCCAGCTGTGTTGAACACGCGGCCTTGCATGAACAGGGTCACGCCCGGATCGACGCCATCGTCGAGTCGCGCTTCGCCTTGCGACAGCGGCGCACCGGCCACGTACAGCGGGCCTTCGATGGTGCGGGGCGTGCCGCCGGACTTACCGGCCTGTTCGTCTTCGGCGTCCATCAACAGGTCGAGGTAATGCTCCAGCCCGACACCGGCCACCAGCAGCCCGGCTTCCTGGCGCGCGCCCAGCACGTTGAGGTAGTTGACGGCTTTCCAGAATTCTTCCGGGGTCACGGCCAGGTCTTCGATGATGTTCACCGAATCACGCAGGATGCGGTACACCAGCGCCTTGGTTCGTGGGTTGCCGGCGTCGTTGAGCAGGCCGCTGGCTTCTTCGAGAAATTTCTGGACTTCGGCAGTGTGGGAAATCTTGACGTTCATTTTGAAGGGTTCCTCATCTTGTAATTATTAGCGTAGCGCGCTGAACAGGCTGGGCTCAGCGGTCATCGTCACGGATGGAAGAAGGATGACGGCACATCGCGTCGATCTCGATGGCCATGTACGGAAACAGTGGCAATTGCATCAGCAGGTCATGCAGTTCCTGAACGCTGTCGACATCGAACACGCTGTAGTTGGCGTAGTGACCGGCGATGCGCCACAGGTGGCGCCACTTGCCCAGCTCCTGCAGGCGCTGGGCCAGGGCTTTTTCGTCAGCCTTGAGTTTGGCGGCTGCCTGCGGGTTCATGTCGACCGGCAGGTTCACGGTCATTTTTACGTGGAACAGCATAATGCTCTCCTCAGGCTTGATGAATGGCAGTCGATGTCTTGTCGCGGCGGAAGAACGCCAGGCGTTCTTCATCCAGGCTCAGGCCCAGACCCGGTGTTTTCGGTACGTGCAGTTCAAAATCGCGATACACCAGCGGTTCGCTGAGAATGTCTTCGGTCAGCAGCAACGGGCCGAACAGCTCGGTGTCCCACGCCAGTTTGTTCAGGGTGACGAAGGCATGGGCCGAGGCCATGGTGCCCAAGCCACCTTCAAGCATGGTGCCGCCGTACAGGGCGATGCCGGCTGCTTCGGCGATGGCGGCGGTGCGCAATACAGCGCGTGGGCCACCGTTCTTGGCGATTTTCAGGGCGAACACCGAGGCCGCACCTTCGCGGGCCAGGTTGAACGCATCTTCCACGCATTCGATGGATTCGTCGGCCATGATCGGCGCCGGGCTCATGGCGTTGAGGCGGGCCATGCCGGCGCGGTTGTTGCGCGAGATCGGTTGCTCGATCAGGTCGATACCGTTGGTACCGAGGATTCGGCAGGCACGTATTGCGACGGCTTCGTCCCACGCCTGGTTGACGTCGACCCGCACACTGGCACGATCGCCCAGGGCTTTTTTGATGGCGATGACGTGGGCCAGATCGCGATTGACCTCGCCGGCACCGATCTTCAGTTTGAAAATGCGGTGGCGGCGCAGGTCGAGCATTTTTTCCGCTTCGGCGATGTCTTTTGCGGTGTCGCCGCTGGCCAGGGTCCAGGCCACGGGCAGCGCGTCGCGAACCCGGCCGCCTAGCAATTCGCTCACTGGCAGGCCGAGACGTTTGCCCTGGGCGTCGAGCAGCGCGGTTTCGATACCGGATTTGGCGAAGGTGTTGCCACGGATGCTGCGCTCCAGACGCAACATGGCGGCATTGACATTGCCGCTGTCCTGGCCGATCAACAACGGTGCGAAGTGCGTGTCGATGTTGGTCTTGATGCTGTCCGGGCTTTCATTGCCGTAGGCCAGGCCACCGATGGTGGTGGATTCGCCGATGCCTTCGATGCCGTCGGCGCAACGCACGCGAATGATCACCAGGGTCTGGTTCTGCATGGTGTGCATCGCCAGCTTGTGCGGGCGGATGGTCGGCAGATCGACGATGATCGTCTCGATCGACTCAATGGCGGTTGCTAGCATTTCGATACCCATCAGGTTCTTGGAGTTCTGGAATCGATTCTCGTACGGCTTTTTTCCTGAAGCCAATATAGAATTGGTCTGGCTTGATACCTTAAAGGTATGCAACCGATCCGCGTCTGGAGGCTCCATGGAACTGCGTCACCTGCGTTATTTCCAGGTATTGGCTCAAACCCTCAACTTCACCCGCGCCGCAGAGCTGTTGCACATCGCCCAACCGCCCCTGAGCCGGCAGATCCAGCAACTGGAGGACGAACTGGGGGTGATGCTGCTGGAGCGCGGCCGACCGCTGAAGTTGACCGACGCCGGGCGGTTTTTCCATGAGCACTCCACCGCCCTGCTCGAACAACTGAACAAGGTCTGCGACAACACGCGGCGTATCGGGTTGGGTGAAAAGACCTGGCTGGGGATCGGCTTTGCGCCGTCGACACTGTACGGCGTGCTGCCGGAACTGATCCGGCGGTTACGCAGTGGCGAGCCGCTGGAGCTGGAGCTGGGGCTGTCGGAAATGACCACGTTGCAACAGGTGCAGGCGCTCAAGGCCGGACGCATCGACATCGGTTTCGGCCGGATCCGCATCGACGACCCGGCCATCGTCCAGACCGTGCTCACCGAAGACCGCCTGGTTGCCGCCCTGCCCGCCGGGCACCCGCTGCTCGCCGGTCCCATCAGCCTGCGGGAGCTGGCAAAGGAACCCTTTGTGCTGTACCCCGGCAACCCACGGCCGAGTTACGCCGACCATGTGATTGCCCTGTTCGAGTCCTATGGCGTGCGCATCCACGTCGCGCAATGGACCAACGAGCTGCAAACGGCGATCGGCCTGGTGGGGGCAGGCATCGGGGTCACGCTGGTGCCCGCCTCGGTGCAGTTGCTGCACCGCGACGACATCGGCTTCACCCCGCTGCTGGAAGACAACGCCACCTCGCCGATCATTCTCAGTCGACGGGTGGGCGATGTGTCGCCGGGGTTGAACCATTGTTTGCGGATGATTGATGAGCTATTGCCACAAGATTAAACGGTGATTACCTGTAGGAGCTGCCGCAGCTCCTACCGGGAATTGCTGTTCCAGATCCAGTTCCAGAACCCCGGCAACTCGACCGGCTGCGAATCGTCGCGCACGGTTCGCGCCATGGCCGCCCGCAGTAACGCGGCCTGATCCTCGTAAAACGGCTTGTCCGCGGTTTGCACTCCGGTCTCCCGGGCGCTGTCGAGCAGAATCTGCAGGTACTCACGGGTATGCCGGGCGGTATAACGGTTGAGGTCGTGGAAGGTCACCACCACCGGAATCACCCCATCGACCACCGGCAGTTCGCCGCGGGCAATGCGTTCGCGGACCTCGGACATCGAACGCAGCATGTGCGACCGGCGTCGGGGGCTGGCGTTGAAGCCCCAGATCTTGCCGTCATTGGCGCTCAAGTCCGTCAACAGCACATGCAGGCCATGCCGCTGATAAGCGGCGAAGGTGCGTTTGTCGTAGTTCCAGAATGGCGGGCGCAGCAAGGTTGGGGGGGCGCCGGTGATCGCCGCGATGTCGGCGCTGCCATCGGTCAGGGACTGCTCCAGCTCCTGGGGCTCCAGCGAGCGATGATTGGTGTGCCAGGGCGTGGCGGTGTGGAAACCCAGGATATGACCTTCGGCGTGTTCGCGGCGCATGATGTCCCGGCCCAGCTCGCTGCCGCCAGCCCGCGGTGCGCGGGTTTGCACGAAGAACACGGCTTTGATGCCCGGTTGCAGCGGGTTTTGCGCCAGGCTCTCGAGCACCGTCACGGTCGGATTCCACCAACTCGATGCACTGGGACCGTCATCGAAGGTCAGCAGAAAGCGGATGGGGGGTTGCTCGTGCAAACGCTGTTCAGTCTGCGCAGTCATTTCGATCGGTGCTGCGATGCACCCCAGCAGACCCACTGCCAAGGCGCACACCGTTAAACACTTGAACAATTGTTTCATCTTTTGCCTTGGGCCAGACCATCACGGTCGATACTTCAACTGGCAGGAATCCTTCGCCCGTTCATCCGTCGTTGGCCCGCATCGAGACGGCGGGCCGAGGTTGGATAAGGTACACAGAGTTTGGTTCCAGTGCTTGCCAGGCCCGTTTCGTCGCCACCAACTAAACTGAAAAAAATGCTCAACCTGGGTGTCAGGCCATGTGCGGACGACTGTCGCAATACCGCGGAATCCACGACTTCGTGGCGGTGCTGAGCATCCCCGACGCGCTGATCAACCGCGTCGGTAACGAGCCCCTGGCGCACTACAACGCCGCGCCCACCACGCCACTCGCCCTGCTGCATCTGGAGAACGAGCGGCTGCACGCCGACCTGGTGCGCTGGGGTTGGCGACCGCACTGGGCGACGGATCGCACGGAACCGGTCAATGCCCGGGTCGAGAAAGTCGCCCATGGCCCGTACTTTCGGGCGATCTGGCCCCATCGCGCGATCTGCCCGATTGATAACTGGTTCGAATGGGTCGACGCCGGTGACGGCAACAAACAACCGTGGTTGATCCGGCGACGCAATCGGGCGCCGGTTTTCTGCGCGGCGATCGGTCAATACCCCATCGGCGGAGCCCCCCACAGGGAGCACGACGGTTTCGTCATCCTGACGGCCGACAGCGCCGGTGGCATGCTCGATGTGCATGACCGGCGACCGGTGGTGTTCTCGCCCGAACTGGCGCGGGAATGGCTGGACCCGGCCACGCCCAAGGAACGAGCCGAGGAAATGGCGTTATCCCAGGGCGAGGCCAGTAACGTATTTGAGTGGTACAAGGTCGACAAGGCCGTTGGCAATGTCAGGAACCAGGGCGCCGCGCTGATCAAGGAAATTCCATGAACCTGTCAATGACGACAAAGCCCCACTCAATGGCGCAATGCTGATTCTTTTTTGTAGGAGCGAGCTTGCTCGCGATGGTCTCAAGAGCGCCGCGTATAGCCAGTAAATACGCGTTATCGTTAACGACCATCGCGAGCAAGCTCGCTCCTACAGAGAATCAGCATTGCGCCATTGAGCGGGGCTTTGTCGTATTCGCGTGCCGGTCAGAACTTGCGGTCAGGCTCTGACAGTTCCTTACCGTCGTCGGGATGCTTCCAGTCCGGTACCGAACGCTTCTGCTGCTCAATCTCTTCCTCCGTGGGTTCGTCCTCGTCTTCTTCCAGGTCCGGTTGCTTGGGTTCATTGGCCATGTTCACCTCGCTTCCTGAAGGGATCGGTCATCAATTTCAAGTTTAGATCAGTTCCCCTGCCCCGCTCAAAACCACCAGCGCAACAAAAAGAAGAAGCCCATGCTCAACAGCATGCTGAGCAACGTATTGCGCGTGTAAAGCACCAGAGCGACCGCCACCAGTGAGCTGATCAGATAGGGATTGTCCCAGTGCAGGTTCAGCTGTTTTTCCGGCATGAACACAATCGGCCCACAGATCGCGGTCAACATGCCCGGCACGGCAAACCCGAGGAATTGCCGGGCATTGCTGCTCAAGCGCACCGGCAGTCGCGGTTCCAGAAAAACGTAGCGGTTGAGGAACACCAACACGCCCATTCCGACAATCACTGCCCAGACCATCATGTGCGTCCACCGTAGAATTTATTGCAGACAAACCCGGCGGCCATGCCCGCCAGCCCTGACAGCACCAGCGCCGAGCCCCATTGCCAGTAACTGAACAACACCGAGCAGAACAGCGACACCGCCACGCACACCACCGTCGGCACGTTGCGTACCACCGGGGTGATCAGGGCAATGAAGGTGGCCGCGATGGAGAAGTCCAGGCCCAGGTGTTCCAGGCCCGAAATGCTGCTGCCAAGGACGATGCCTGCCAGGGTGAACAGGTTCCAGGCGATGTAGAACGTCAGGCCCACGCCCAGGGCGTACCAGCGGTTGAACTGCTGTTTGTCGTGCTGGCTGGTCAAGGCGAACAGCTCATCGGTGAGCAAGAACCCCAGCCCTGCACGCCAGCGCCCCGGCAATGGCGAAATCACCGAGCGCATGCTCATCCCGTAGAGCAGATGCTGGGAGGTCAGCAGCAGCGTGGTGAGCAAGATCGAAAAAATCCCGGCACCCCCCTTGAGCATGCCGATGGCCACCAGTTGCGCGGCACCGGCAAACACAATGCCCGACAAGCCCTGACCTTGCAGGGGCGTGAGGTTGGCCTCGATGGCCATGGAACCGGCCAGCAAGCCCCAGGGCGCGGTGGCCAGGGACAACGGCATGATCGCCGCAGCGCCGCGCAAAAAAGCACTGCGCGGCATGATTGAGTTGGACATAACGCTCTACAGACAGGGAAAGACCCCGGACTGTGCCAGCTGTCGCGGCCGAAGGCTTGAACAATCTTGCTCACTCATAGACAACGTGCCATTCATCGGCTGCCCGCTTGATTCACCAAAGTGGTAACAACATGATGGCGCTGCACTTTCATCGAGGCAGGCCCTTCATGAGTTCAGTCGAAACCGACAGCGATGTTTATAAAACCCTGCTTGAGTCGACCCGGGCGATTCCCTGGCGCATCGACTGGAAAACCATGACCTTCAGCTACATCGGGCCGCAGATCGAGCAATTGCTCGGCTGGAAACAGGACAGCTGGCTTTCGGTCAATGACTGGATCGAGCGCATGCACCCGGATGATCGCGACTACGTGATGGACTTCTGCGTCTCGCAATCGCGCGCCGGTATCGATCACGAAGCCGACTATCGCGCACTCACCGAAAGCGGCGGGTACGTGTGGATCCGCGATGTGGTGCACGTGGTGCGCACGAACGGCGAAGTCGAGGCGCTGGTGGGTTTCATGTTCGACATCAGCGAACGCAAGAAAACCGAAGAACACCTGATCCGCCTGCAAAAGCAGCTCGAAGAATATTCCTTCCAGGACGGCCTGACCGGCATCGCCAACCGGCGCATGTTCGACACCGTGCTGGAGCGCGAGTGGAACCACGCCCAGCGCACCGGTTTGCCATTGTCGGTGATCGTGCTGGATATCGATTACTTCAAGCAGTACAACGACCATTACGGCCACATCAAGGGCGATGAATGCCTGCGCCGCGTCGCGCAAACCCTGTCGCTGGCGGCCAATCGGCCACGGGATTTCATCGCGCGGATCGGTGGTGAAGAATTCGTCTGGCTACTCCCGGAAACCGATGCCGAATCCGCCCGGCTGGTGGCACATAAATGCCTGCACCTGATTCGCCAGCAGCAGATTCCCCATGAGTTCTCCGGGGTGTCGAACCTGCTGAGCGTCAGCCTCGGTGTTGGCACCACCGGCGTTTCGGTGCATGCGACGGCACTGGAGTTCGTCGAACAGGTCGATCTGTTGCTCTACAAGGCCAAGCACAATGGCCGGATGCGCGCCGAGTTCACTGATTTTCGTGATTGACAAACGGCGCTCCAGCTTTTAAAACTGGGCGCCTCACTCAGGGTGTAAACAAGTATGTCCGCAACCTTCAACCTCAACACTTCCGTCATTGGCTTGATTGCCAAGGCGCAAGGTTGCGTTGCGCACGCCCTCAAATCGAAGAAACAGTCGCTCATGTGACCGGGGCGCGCTGTCCCGTCAGATGAGCTGACAGGACATTGAGCGCGACGGACCACCCTCCCCTTGCTTACTCTCCTTCCATGCCCCTGACGGTGACGAAATCGGTCAACCATCAGGAGAAAGTGCATGTCAGCGTTTCAAGGTATCTGGGTTCCACTGGTCACACCCTTCCACAACGGCGCCATCGATTTCGTCGGCTTGCGCCGGCTGGTCAGCCATCTGCTGGAAAAAGGCGTCGACGGTCTCATCGTTTGCGGCACCACCGGCGAACCGGCGGCGATGGGCAAACATGAGCAACTGGCGGTGCTCGATACGGTGCTGGAGCTGGTGCCGGCGCAACGGGTGGTCATGGGCCTGGCCGGGAATAATCTGACCGAGTTGTTGCAGTTCCAGAGCGAGATCCTCAAGCGCCCGGTGGCTGGCCTGCTGGTGCCAGCGCCGTATTACATCCGCCCGTCCCAGGCCGGCCTCGAAGCGTTTTTCCGCACGGTCGCCGATGCCTCCAGCGTTCCGCTGATTCTCTACGACATCCCTTACCGGACCGGCGTGGCCTTCGAACAGGCGACCCTGCTCAACATCGTCGCCCACGAACGCATCGTCGCCATCAAGGATTGCGGCGGTAATTTTTCGAACACCCTCGCCTTGCTCAACAGCGGCCATGTCGACGTGCTGTGCGGCGAAGACAACCAGATCTTCAACGCCCTGTGCCTGGGCGCCAAAGGTGCGATTGCCGCGTCGGCGCATGTCCATCCCGAACTGTTCGTGCAATTGCACCGGCAGATCCGCGACAACCAATTGGCCGAGGGCCGCGCCACGTTTTTCCGGTTGCTGCCGCTGATCAACAGCCTGTTCCTGGAGCCCAATCCAGCGCCGGTGAAAACCGCGCTGGCCCTGCAAGGCTTGATCGGCGACGAGCTGCGCGCACCGATGCAACGCAGCAGTGACTCGATGACCGAGCGTTTGAAAGGCGTACTCAGCGCATTGGGCCGCGACAATCGATAGAGCGCCGGCCTGCGGCCCGAGTACCATGGAGCGATTCGTTCAGCCTTCAGAGGCACCGACATGCTGTACCGAATCGCCGCCGACGGGCTGATGCTGTTGCACTTGCTGTTCATAGTGTTTGTGTTATTCGGCGGGTTGCTGGTACTCAAATGGCGCCACCTGATCTGGTGGCATCCGCCAGCCGCGTTGTGGGGTATGGCGGTGGAGTTCTTCCACCTGCCCTGCCCGCTGACCGACTGGGAAAACCGCATGCATCATGGGGCCGGGCAAACCGGCTATGGCGGTGGATTCATCGAGCATTACATTTGGCCCGTGATTTACCCGGCCGGGCTGACACCCGGCATTCAGGTGGGATTGGGCGCCGTGGTGTTGGTGATCAACGTACTGGTTTATCTTCGAGTGATCCGGCAATGGGCCGCCTGAATCTTCAACAGCCAGACGGTCGCGCCCTGGGCGGGTGGCTGGTTCAGGGAACGGACCGGTTTGCCTGACGCCGGACCCTCAGTTGGCAATCACGCTCATGTTCCGCCCACTGGCCTTGGCCACGTACAGCGCCTTGTCTGCCGCACCGATCAGGTCTTCGGGGCGGACCTGGGAATCGGCATTGCTGGCACACACGCCGACGCTGACGGTCACGGCACCTTGCGGGCTGTCACTGTGGGCAATGTCGGCCTGTAGCACCGCGCGGCGGATTTTCTCCGCCACCAGAAATGCCCCCACGTAGTCGGAGCCAGGCAACACCACGGCGAACTCTTCGCCACCATAACGGGCGGCCAGGTCACCGGGGCGCTTGATGTTGTCCGTGATGATCGCGCTGACCTTGCGCAAACACTCATCACCGGCCAGGTGGCCGTAGCGGTCGTTGAACGGTTTGAAATGATCGACATCGATCATCAGCAGCGCCAACCCGGCCTGGCTGCGTCGGGCGCGCCCCATCTCGGCATCGATGAAAGCGTCGAGCTGGCGCCGGTTGGCCAGCCCCGTCAGTGCGTCCTTGAGGGCCAGGCCCTCGAGGTTGCGATTGACCTCCAGGAGCTTGTCCTGGGTGTCCAGCAACTCGACCTGCACCAGATTCTGTTGCTTCATCAGTTTGATAAGCCGCAACCCCAGTACCCCGAGAAAACTCAGCAACAGCGTGACGATGCAGACGCTGAGCAGCGTTTCCTTGCGCCAGCTGGCAAGCACTTCATCCTTGTTCAGCGCGGTAAAAACGATCAGCGGATAACCCTCGACCCGGCGGTACCCTATCACCCGCTCGACACCATCGACAATCGACCTGATCGTGGCCGTACCAGCGTCGCCCTTGGGCAACAACTGAGTGAACAATGGGCTCTTGGCGAGGCTGGAGCCGATATCCGTCTCCTTGAAGGGTCTGCGGATGACAATGCTGGCATTGTCGGTGATCAGGTTGATCACGCCGTTACTGCCCATGTCGATGCTGTCGTAGAGTTGCAGGAAATGGCTGAGGTAAATCGTCGCCAGCGCCACCCCGGCAAAGCTGCCATCGGGATGATTGACCCGGCGCGAAACCGTCATGATCCATTCACCGCTCGAACGGCTCTTGATCGACGGCCCGATGTGCGGTCCACGGCTGGGATTATCGCGATGGAAGATGAAGTATTCGCGGTCGGAATTGTTGACGCCGGTCTGGCCGGCGCCATTGGAGTTGGCGATCCACTGCCCTTTTTCATCGTAAACGAACAGGCCGTGGAGCTGGCTCAACTCACGGCGCTGGACGTTGAGCAGTTGTGGCAGCCGGGATTGATCCACACCTTCGTGCTCCAGCCGATCGACCAGGGTGAACAGCAGCGTGTCGGCCTGCTTGATCGTTGCCTGCGCTTGCGAGGCCAGGGTCTGCGCAAGGTTGGACATCGCCACTTCCTTGTCATGCAGCAGGTACTGGCGCGAACTCCAGACCTCCCAGATCACGATCGCCATCATCGACAGGCACACCGCCGCCAGCAGGATCACCGCCGAACGGAGTTTGAGTCGGGGCACGGCTGGCCGGAGCATTTCAATAGGATCGTTGATCGACGGATGTCGCATGGTGCTCCCTGATTGTCTGTGACAGGGCGAGTCTTCCTGATCGCCGCTTTTGCTCACTATGCCTGCTACAGGCTCGCAATGATGTTAGCGCGTCCCCTGCTTTACCGCCTCCAGCCACGCCGGATCAAGCCACTTCTGCCCGGTATCGATGCCCAGCGCTTGCATCCGCGCCTTATGTTGGTCCATTTCACGGATCAACTGGTCATGGTCGCTTGAATTACCATCGAGCTGATGCATCTGGTTCAACCCCAGATGGTAGAAACGCAACAGCTTCATGGCAACCGGATCACCCTGTTCCACGGCCGCCGTTACATGATGCATGACATTGGTGATGCTCATCAGGCTGCGCTTGAGCTGCCAACAGTAGACCGCCGGCGCCATCCACGCCTGGCGCCAGAACACTTTGCGTATCAGCACCGCCATCGCCAGCACGGCCACAAACAGGCCACCGACGTTGAAGCGCAGATTGTCGCCCCCCGGTGTGCCGAACAGAGCCACCGCCGCTGTGGACAGCACCATCGCCAGCGCCAGGAAGATCAGGGCAAGGATGACCGTGCTGCGCCGCGTCTGTTGCCGGTAGGTGTCGGCGTTCATCGACTGGATTTCGAACATTGCGTCGGGTTTCCTGAACTTCAATGGTAAAAAGGGGGCTGAGGCAAAAAGACTGCGAGCCATTATCGCCTCTGCGAGGGATTTAGCTATGCTGGGGCTCCTTTTCATCTTTTCATCGTCAAGCGGGGGGACATGGCGAGACCATGCAGTTCGTGCCATCTTCTTTCATGAATACACATCATTCGGATGCCATTCGTGGTTGCTGTGTGAATGACATCGTTTTAAGGATCATTGAATGACCCAACGCCAAGTTATCGACGCCTCCGTCAGCCCCAAAGGCAGCCTGGAAACGCTCTCGCAACGGGAAGTCCAGCAATTGAGCGAAGCCGGTTCCGGCAGCACCTACACCCTCTTCCGCCAGTGCGCCCTGGCCATCCTCAACACTGGCGCCCATGTCGACAACGCCAAGACCATTCTTGAAGCCTATAAAGATTTTGAGATCCGCATTCACCAGCAGGACCGCGGCGTACGCCTGGAACTGCTGAACGCTCCGGCCGACGCCTTCGTTGACGGCGAAATGATCGCCAGCACCCGGGAAATGCTGTTCAGCGCCCTGCGTGACATCGTCTACACCGAAAACGAACTCGACAGCCAACGCATCGACTTGAGCAACTCCCAGGGCATCAGTGACTACGTCTTCCACCTGCTGCGCAACGCCCGCACCCTGCGTCCCGGCGTCGAGCCGAAGATCGTGGTGTGCTGGGGCGGGCACTCGATCAACACCGAAGAATACAAATACACCAAGAAAGTCGGCCATGAACTGGGCCTGCGCAGCCTGGACATCTGCACCGGTTGCGGCCCCGGCGTGATGAAAGGCCCGATGAAAGGCGCGACCATCGCCCACGCCAAGCAACGCATCCACGGCGGCCGCTATCTGGGCCTGACCGAACCCGGAATCATCGCCGCCGAAGCGCCGAACCCGATCGTCAACGAGCTGGTGATCCTGCCGGACATCGAAAAACGCCTGGAAGCCTTCGTCCGTGTCGGACACGGCATCATCATCTTCCCGGGCGGCGCCGGTACGGCCGAAGAGTTCCTGTACCTGCTGGGTATCCTGATGCACCCGGGCAATGAAGGCCTGCCTTTCCCGGTCATCCTCACCGGGCCGAAACACGCCGCACCGTACCTGGAACAACTGGACGCGTTCGTCGGTGCGACCCTGGGCGACGCCGCCAAGCGGCTCTACCAGATCATCATCGATGACCCGGCCGAAGTGGCGCGCCAGATGACCCAGGGCCTCAAGGCGGTCAAGCAGTTCCGCCGCGAGCGCAACGACGCGTTTCACTTCAACTGGCTGTTGAAAATCGACGAAGGCTTCCAGCGCCCGTTCGACCCGACCCACGAAAACATGGCCAACCTGAAGCTGAGCCTCGACCTGCCGTCCCACGAACTGGCGGCCAACCTGCGCCGCGCGTTCTCCGGCATCGTCGCCGGCAACGTCAAGGACAAGGGCATCCGCCTGATCGAAGAGCACGGGCCGTACCAGATCCGTGGCGACGCGGCGATCATGCAGCCGCTGGACCTGCTGCTCAAAGCCTTCGTCGCCCAGCACCGCATGAAACTGCCGGGTGGGGCGGCGTATGTGCCGTGTTATCGGGTGGTGGCGTAGCCAATCTGGTCCACACGCTGTGGTGAGGGGAGCTTGCCCTCTCACCACAATGGATCACCACATCCTGACAAACACGAATTCCTGTGGCGGTGCGGCGGTCCGACAAGCCCCCTCGCCACAAAAGCTCAGCGGTTAATCCAGTGGGGCAATATTATCCAGTGCGCGGTTGACTGCCAGGTCGGCCAGCATGATCACCTGCTGGATACCCAACAACATGCTGCGCTGCGGGCCGTCCAGGAATGTTGCGAAATCGCTGGCCATGACGCTTGCTGAGGCCAGCGATTCGCAGGCGTGGGCCAATAAACTTTCGGTATCGATACCGGGTGCGATGGTGAACATCGTGCTGGGATTGTGCGGTGCGTTGTTTTTGAGGATGGCGGGTTTGAGGTGCAGACCGGATGCACGTTGAGTGGTATCGGTTTCTGATTCGGGGGGATTGGGTGTGGGTTTGACCATGACGAAACTCCTTGATTGATGGAGCCGCCACGATTCGCTGCGAAACGAAGAAGGTGGCAGCCATACGCAGGTTCGCAGACCGGGAATCAAGGAACCCGGCAGACCCGAAAGCCTCCCGCGCACAGCCGCCATAACACAAAGCAGTGGGCGAACAAAAAGCGCCAACTGCAAGGAAACGGTGGCGCTGAGCGCCTTGATTAACCTGGGCTGCGAAACCCGATCGCTGAATTTGCAGCGACCCGGCAACGATAGAGTCAGGGTCCAAGGCCCACAAGCCGGCGGATTCTGGCGTAGTTGTAGGCAACGACGCAAGGCGGTGTAGCCTCACTCCTGGTCCTACAGCCCTATCTGTCATCCACCAATGTGGCGAGGGAGCTTGCTCCCGCTGGGCTGCGAAGCGGCCCCGAAATCAGACAATGCGGTTTGTCAGACAGACCTCATTGAATGGATGTGCGACTGCTGCGCAGCCGAGCGGGAGCAAGCTCCCTCGCCACATTGGTGGTGTGAGCCAGAGGACTATTCGTCGGCTGTCAGGCCGTCATCGCGAGCAGGCTCGCTCCTACAATTGGACCAGGTACATCTGGCGGAAATGTGTTGGCTGTCAGGCCGCCTTCGCGAGCACGCTCGCGAAGGCGGTTCAAGGCTGCAATGCCTGAGGCGAGGTGGACGGGTCTTTCGGCGGCCCGGCGGTATCTTCGAGGGAGACTTTCTCGGCCACGAACTGCCAGTCCTTGTAGCTGGCCATGCCGTTGAAGTCTGACCACTCGCTGGGAAAATTCACCTGCTTGAGCGGCTTCTCTGTGGACGGGCAGTACACACCGCTGATCCGTCCGTCGATACCGCGTATCAGCTCCCATTCGCCACCTGTCATCGGCTCCGGGTACAACCGCCGGATATGGTGCCTGGCCTCCGGAAAACGCTCGTCCTGCAACAGGTCCGCCAGTTCTTTCGGGTACTGGGCCACACCGGGCGAACTGCGGTAATAGCTGCGTAGCGCCTGGGCATATTGCGTACCGACCCAGAGCAACTGGTTTTCGCGATCGCGGCGCGCAGCGGTAGCCCACAACTCGCCGGCACTGGCCAGGCCCAGGCCCATCACGACGATCAGAAACAGCACACCCAGGTAGGTAAAGCCATCCTGACCCGATGGCCTACCACTCGGAATAAAGGCTGCCATCTCGCGCCCTCCCGCTGGCCCCACTCTTGATATCGGCAACCCCGCCCGCCACGCCATCCGGTGGCGCGACGATGACCCAGGTGTCCTTGCGCTCGGAAATCGGGTCCAGCGGCTGGCTTCGCAGGTAGCGCAGTTCGACCAGCTGTTCGATGGAATCGGGATAATGCCCGGTGTCTCCATAGTAGTGATCCAGCGCCTCGCGCATGGTCGACAGACTCTGGTGCAAGGTGGTCTCTTTGGAGGTCTCCAGGCTGTTGAAGTAGCGTGGCAAGGCGATCGTCATCAGGGTCGCGATGATTGCCAAGACCACCATCAGTTCAATGAGGGTAAAACCCTTTGGCCGACGCATAGGCTCACCACTCTCGGTAGGCGATACCGTTGAGACCCTTGCCCCGGACCTTGGAGTAAACGTCAAAGACGTCCTGGCCCTCCCGCGGGTTCTCAGCGGAACTGTCATAGGAACGCAGGCCCCAGCCGCCCTCGTCGTCACGCTTGACGGGTGCCAGCGGGTCATGGGGGATACGCCGCAGGAAGTAGAACTTGGCACCCTTGGCGCTGCGCACGTCACGCACACCCTCGACCAGCACTTTCAGGTTCGGCGGGTAGCCGTTGCTGTCGAGCGACTTCTCAATGTAGCCGGCGTCGAAGGCGCGTTTGTAGGCATCGATGCCATCGCGGATCTGGTACAGCGCAGTCCGCAGTTCCTGCTCTTTGCCCCGGCGCACCACCGTCTCGGTCAGCGGTGCGGCCATGCCGGCCAGCAGGCTGACCAGGGCGAGCGTCACCACGACTTCGATCAGGCTGAAACCGCGATGTGAGGCGTTCATGATCAAGGCTTCCCAACAGTAACGGTGGTGGCGATCGGTGGGCTCATCGGGCCGGTCTGAACCGTCGTGCTCATCGAACGGTCCGGTGCCTGGATGTGCATGCTGGTTTCGGTACCGGTCGGGAATTCCATGTCCGATGGGCTCTGGTACGGCAGGTTGCGCACGATCCGCGGGGTGATCGACAGCACCAGTTCGGACTTGCTGACATCGTCCTTGTTGCTGCCGAACAGGCGACCCAGGCCGGGAATGTCGCCCAGGCCTGGGATCTTGTTGCCGGTGGCGCCGTGGTCGTTGCGCACCAGCCCGGCGAGGATCTGGGTTTCGCCGTCATGCAGACGCAAGGTGGTCTGGGCGTTGCGGGTATCGACCTGGACCGGAACGGTGCCCTGAGCGGTCGGCGTCAGCGGCGTGGCGTTACTGACTTCCAGCGCGATCTTGATCGCCACTTCGTTGTTCAGGTGCACGATGGGTTGCACTTCGAGCTTGAGACCGACGTCGAGGTAAGTCACGCTTTCGGTGATCACCGGACCCTGGGTCGAAGGCACCGAGGTGGCGCTGATGATTGGCACGCGCTGACCGATATGGATACGCGCCTGCTCGCGGTTACTCACCCGGATCACCGGGCTGGCGAGGGTGTTGACGTCTTTGTCCTGGGCGTTGATCTGGGCCTGCGGCGACGGCGAGATGGTAATCCGGCCGGAGTTGATGCCTTTGAGTTGATCGAGAATGGTCACTGGCGAGCCGTCGGTGTTGACCACACCGAAGGTGTTGGGCCATTGCAGGCCAAGGTCGAGAATGCGTTGGCGGGCGACTTCCATCACTTCCACTTCCAGCACCACTTCCGGATTGGACTGATCCTGGGATTGCAGGAGCTTTTCCGCCATGCGCACCGCGTCACCGGTATCGCGCATGGTCAGGGTGTTGAGGCGCTCGTCAACGAACACGTCGCGGGTCTTGAGCATGGTCTTGATCATGTTCAACGCCGTGTTGGCATCGATGCTGGTCAGGTAGAAGGTGCGCATCACCAACTCCTGATAATCCTTGATCTTCTGTGGCGAGTCCGGGTAGATCAGCAAGGTGTTTTCATTCACCACTTTCTGATGCAGCTGGTTCTGTTGCAGCAACAGCTCCACGGCGTCTTCGATACGGACCTCACGCACGAAGATCGTGGCTTTCATGTCCGGGCGCAGGTCCTTGTCGAAGATGAAGTTCAGGCCGGCGACCTGGGACAGCACTTCGAAAATGGTTTTGAGGTTGGCGTCGCGAAATTCCAGGGTCACCGGCCGGTCCAGACGCGTGCGCAGCTGCGGGTACTGCACCACGTTGCGGCTCTGCACCAGGCGGATGCTGTCTTGCAGTTCCAGGGCTCCGTCGTTCTTCGGGTCCAGTTCGAGAATCTGTTTGACCTGGCGGTCGGCACCGTAGATGTCACCGCGACGCAGGTCTCCACGGGCCAGTTCGAGTTTCTCGTCCATGCTGCGCAGGTAGTCGAGTTGGCGCAGGGAGTCCTGGGCACGGCGGTTGTTCGGTTCAATGTTCAAGACCCGACTGTAAGTCATGCGGGCCCCGGCGAAATTACGCTGGGCGCGGTCCATGTCGGCCTGGGCCAGCAACGCCTTCACGGCGAGGGCCCGTCCGCTGTTGAGAGCCATGTGCAAATCGGTATCGCGAGGGTTTTCACGCAATCCCTGTTCGATGCGAGCCAGACCGGCTTCGTATTGGCCGGATTCCATCAGGGTGGAAGCTTCGTCCTTGGCAATCTCTGCCGAACTGCACGCGGCCAGCCCTGCACAGAGACACAGGCTCATCAGCAAACGGGATTTGTTCATTCCGTACTCCCCACAGGCAAGGTCTGCGATACATGCAGAGGCAGGTAAACCAAGCTCAGTTCCACATCGGAGATCCGCTCGATCCGCCAGGTTTTGTCGATCACATCCCCTTTGCGCACGACGTAGATTTTTTCGCCGTTCTGCAAAAAAACCTGCAGATCGGAACGGTCATCCAGCCTGCCGACAAACTGGAAGGGCAACGGCGGTGCAGTGGGGCTTTGCACCACCGGAGCCACGACGGCCGGTTGTTCAGTGACGGTGCCGGGGGCCGGCTCCGCTTTCCAGCTGCGGGCGGCGAACAAATCGCCTGCCGGACTCAGGTCCTTGATCGGCACTTGTGCCGCGGCGCTCGATGCAGCCGCCGATGCGCCTGGGGCCTTGTCCTTGGCTGGCGTGGCCACGCTGGCCACCACAGGGTCACTGTCGTCAGCCTGTTTGAAGTATTCGGGGAACCAGGCCAGCGCTGCCGCTACAGCGAAGAACGCCACCCAACCCACCACTCGCTTGGTATTCATCATGACCTCGACAGGTAAAGGGTCATGCGGATCCGCCCGGTCAGTTCGGTATCGGCGATTTTCTTGCGCTGAAACTCCACATCCTCCAGTACCACCGCCGGCAGCTGGCCGAGCAAGGCATGCAGGAAACGCCGCAGTTGCGGATAGCTGCCACGTACCGGCAGCAGAATCTGATAACGGGCCAGGTGTGTCTTGGGGTCCACGCCCAGGGAATATTCACCCCGGGACAAGGTGATGCGTTCCTGGGCAGCCAGGGCATAGATCTTGTCGATGGCCACGGTGGCCTGAGGCTGGGACGGCAACTTGCTGCGAAAATCGTCGAGCTGACGCTGCGGCACCACCGGTGCCGCCACGGTGCCGTCTTCGACCTTGGCCAGATACTCGGTAGCCTCGCGAGTCTGCTGGCTGAGGCTTTGCAGCGACTCCCAGTCCGGCAGCAACCCGACCAGGCCATAGCTCAGCGCCAACACCAGCATGGCCAGCCCTGCCAGCCCCGGAACGCCCAGGCCTTGCAGGTATTCGTGGACGATCAATTTATGGATTTGCATCGCCGATCTCCCAGGTAGCCGACAGGTTGAACTGCACCGGGTGTTCCGGCACGTTGGCGACAATTTCGTGGCTCAGCAGCGACACGTCTGACAACTCGTCGCTGGCTTCGAGACGGCGGTGGAAATCGAGCATGGCGTCCAGGTCCAGCGCCTCGGCGCTTATCCGTACCTGGCCTTTGCGGGCGTCCGGGGTCAGGGTCAGCAGGGCAATGTTGTCCCGCGGCATGGCTTCTAGGGTGGCGAACAAACGTTCCCAGGGACGGCGCAACTGCTGGGAGACCTTGCGCATTTCGGCCAGGTTCTGCGCCTGCTCGCGGATTTGCGCCGGAGTCAGGCTGAGCTTGCTGCCGGTATCGCCGGTGAGCACCCGCTGTGTGGTTTGCAGGTGGCCTTGCTGTTGTTCGGCCTCGTTGCTCAGATGCTGTTGCACCAAGGCGCAAGTCAGGGTCAGCACCACGCCACCGGCCAGCAGGCTCCAGCCCAAGGGACCTGAACGACGCCGCGGCTGGAAGTCGAGCATCAGGGGGCGCATGTCAGGCCACCGCCCGAGACATGACGTACAGGCAATCGCGTACGGCTGTCCGGTCTTCTTCGAGGTTGCGCAGATGCACACCGGGCACGTCGGGAGGAGATTCGATGCGCGCCGGTGCATGCAGGTAGACATTCAACGGTCGTTCGCTCGAGCAAGCCTGCAACTGGTTTTCACGGCCGATCAGCGCAGTCAGCGCGGCATCGCTGTCGCTGCTGCCCACCGAACGCACCGAGGTCCAGCGCCCTTCCCGGGCCAGCAGCAACACGCTGCGTACCGGTTCGGCGACCACGAACAGGAAGTCACCGGCCTCAAAGCTTTTATCGAAATGGTTGAACGCCGCCATCAGGTACGGCTGCACCGAACGCAGGCGCAATCCGCGCGCGCTGACCAGGGTGCGCAGGCGTTCGAGCAAGTCCTGGGGCAGCGCGGTGGCGATGCGGTCGTAACCGGCGGGCTCAGGCGAGAGCACCAGGCTCCAGGGTTGCGTCGGGGCACCGTAGAGGTCTTCGAAACACAGTTGGGCGAAGCCGAGCAATTCGGCCGGGCTGCTGATCTGCTCACTCCAGGGCACCAGGCAATAGCGGCTGAAGTGCCCGGAGATCACCACGGTCAGTTCCGCCCTGGCAAAGGTGTGATCGGCCAGCAAATGGTCGAGGGTGTCGAGCGCCACCGTCCAGGCCTGGAAACCTTCGTCGATGTAGCCGACGCTGCCCAGCCAACGGATTGCACTGCCTTGCCGTTGCCCCAGGCCAACACCGCTGGCGCCGAGCACGGCGACGAATCGCTCACGAGACAAAAGTGACACGATTGATCTCCTCGAGCGTGGTCCGGCCTTGTTCCACCATCTCCAGCGCCGACTCGCGCAACAGGCGCAAGCCACGTTTACAGGCATGGGCCTTGATTTTCGAAATGGGTTGGCGCTCGACGATCATTTGCCGCAGTTCGTCGTCCAGGTGCAGCAGCTCGGCAATCGCGCTACGCCCGCGATAACCGGTGCCCCGGCAATGCCCGCAGCCCTTGCCGTGGACGAACCGGTAATGAGCGACCTTTTGTCGATCAAGCCCCGAGACCTCCAGCTCTTCTTCTGTCGGGCTGTAAGGGCTGCTGCAACTGGTGCAGACCAGGCGGATCAACCGCTGGGCCAGCACGGCATTGAGTGCCGAGACCAGGCTGTAGGGATCGATTTCCATCTGGGTGAAACGACCGATCACGTCGAACACGTTGTTGGCGTGGATGGTGGTGAACACCAGGTGACCGGTGAGCGCCGATTGCACAGCGATCTGTGCGGTGTCCGGGTCACGGATTTCACCGACCATGATCTTGTCCGGGTCATGGCGCAGGATCGAGCGCAGACCCCGGGCGAACGTCAGGCCTTTCTTCTCGTTGACAGGGATTTGCAGCACGCCCGGCAGTTGATACTCCACCGGGTCTTCGATGGTGATGATCTTGTCCACGCCGTGGTTGATCTCGGTGATCATCGCGTACAGGGTGGTGGTCTTGCCGCTACCGGTAGGCCCGGTCACCAGCACCATGCCATAGGGTTCGGCGGCCAGCCGGCGCAGCTGGCGCAGGGTTTCTTCTTCAAAACCCAGGGCCTGCAATTGCACGCCACAGACCTTGTCGGCGAGGTCTTGTTTGTCGAGCACCCGCAGCACTGCGTCTTCGCCGAAAATGCTCGGCATGATCGACACCCGGAAGTCGATCTGCCGGCCACTGATGCCGATCTTGAAGCGGCCATCCTGAGGCACGCGTTTTTCACCGATGTCCAGTTCGGCCATGATCTTGACCCGGGAAATCACCTGCTCGGCGAACTCGTTGCCCTGGATCTTGCTGATGTTGTTGAGCACGCCGTCGATCCGGTACTTGATGACCAGACCGCTGCCGGTGGTGCCGAGGTGGATGTCGCTGGCGTGCATTTTCAGCGCGTCGTACAGGGTCGAGTTGACCAGTTTGACCACCACGCTGGAATCTTCGCTGATGCTGGTCAGGGACAGGCTTTGCAGGTTATCGATTTCTGCGCCGACGTCGCTCTGGGCGTTGAGCGACTCCACCGCATGGAAGCTTTCTTCGTGACGCGCCAGGTAGGCCTTCAGGTCATCGGCATGCACCAGGTACAGCGGCGCACCTTGCAGGCATTCATCGATCCAGGCCAGACGCGCACTGTCGAAGGGGTCGGCGAACACACCGATGACCGCATCGTTATGACGCAGCAGGATGAATTCGCGCTTGAGGCATTGGGCCAGGGTCACCCGGTCGAACACCGGCGTGGATTTGAACAGGCTGTCGGTGTCGAGCACCGGATAATGCAAGGTGATGCCCAGGCACTGGATGAAGGGCATGGGAGCCAGTTCACTCAACGCGGCGAGGGCATCGAGCATGCGCTCGCCGGAACTGGTCGCCAGGGCCCGGGCCTGGGCCAGTTGTTCACTGGTGAAGCGAGTCGGTACGCATCCCGGTTGCGCCGGTTCTACTGCAAGGGATAGACGGTCCATGGCTGCTCTCCAACGCCCGGGGCTTTGAGCCCTGTCGGCGCGGCGAGCCATTTCGGCGGGGGCCGGAACGTCCTGTCGCGCCACTACTCCCCGGTGAGCAATTGTTCGTCGTCTGGTGCCATGGAGGCCGATGCACTTTTTCGGCGATCTGCAAGCACCCAACTACCGTCGTACAACTGCAGCGGGAAACTTTCGGTCTTGCTCTGGCGTCGTTCGACGAATCCTTTGCAAGTGCTCACACCCGATTTGGGGTCGCGCCGCCTGCCCAGAAGATCAAGCACTGCACGGGCCAATTCCACCAATGGAAAGGGTTTGAACAGGATATGGCTGACTCCCATTAGCCGGGCCCGCTCGCAGACTTCTGCGGTGGGATGCCCTGTGATCAGCACAAAATGACATATCCTGTTCTGGCGAACGGAATCGAGCACCTGAAAACCTTCCATGTCAGGCAAGCGGTAATCGAACACCATCACATCGGGTGCGAAATCGTCGGCTTCAGCGATTCCTTGCGCACCGTCGTGGGCAATCCGGACTTCCAGTGCCTGCGCCTGCAGGTAACCCTGGAGGTTTTCCGCCAGCAACTGTTCGTCATCAACAACCAGTACTTTGTTTAACAAGGTGGACTCCTTGAAACCTCAGGTCCGGGTTTGAACCTGGCTGAGTGCACGCCTTGACAGGGCTTATGCACACTTCACGCCAGGCTGGACACCGGTTATTTCAGGTCTTCATGCCCTTGAATTCAAAGACAATGCCTTCTTGTACAGCCATTCCATCCCCCAAAAATGGGGAAAGCGACCGGATTGGCATTGTCGTTTTTTCCCCAATGTTGGGGAAATCCCCTATTCATCGTCAATTCGCTCGATTCGATTGCGCGAGCGCAATGGCGCCAATGAATTCGTCCCGGTTAAGCGTAGTCGCGCGGCTTCGACAGTGGAAGTGTCTGCACCGGGCAGCCACAGCGGCAGCAGGACCAGCAAACTGTTGTACTTCATGATCGGCCTCCAGTCAGGGCGTTGCAGCAACGGGTTTATAGGGGGCGACCAGATAGAAACGCTGGCCCGGCAGATCCACCGTGACGATATGGGCACCGCTCAAGCCCTGGCGTCGGCCAGGACCAAAGCTGATCAGTGGCGTCAGCCCGGTATCGAAGTCATGCAGGCCCTCCAGGGCACTGACCAGTTTCTCGCGGCTGGCATCCCGCCCGGCCTGCTTCATGCCTTCGCTGAGCAGCATCATCGAGCTGAACGCGCCCACTTGCAGCACTGTGTGCTGGCCGCCGAGGCCCTGGTGTTCGCGTAACCGGGTCAGGGCCTGGCGCCCGGCCAGGGTCCAGTCGCTGGGCACGAACGGATAGGCCAGGAACACCCGCCGGGAAAATCCCTCAGGCACCTGCATCAGATTGCCCGCCACCTGGTTCGAGGCGGCGAACAGGTAAGGCACCTGCCCCGCCGTTTGCAAGCGCTCGGCCAGACGACTGAAGTCGCTGCCGCTGCCCAGGTAAAATACCGAGCGCGAGCCCAAGGGCAAATCATCCCTGGTCGGGTCGTAGGCTTGCAGCCGCACCTGTTGCCAGGCGTGCCCCTGCAAGTACTGGCTGAGCTCCTGCGCCGCCAGCCGTTGGCCGGAGTCGTCCGGATAGGCGATCAGCGTCGGCCCCTGCAGCACCCGCAGGCTGGCACCGGCGTACTCGGCCAGGGCGATCAATTGCTCGCGAAGCCCCGGCAGCGGTTCGAATATCTGCCGGCTGGTGTGGGGCGTGCCCTGCAAGGACAGCGGCCCGATCAGGGGGATGCCGGCCCGCTCCAGACGCACGGCAAGGTCCACGTCCAATGCCGGTGCCAGCGGTGCGATCAGGGCAAATACCTGTTCTTCGTCGATCAGCCGGTCCAGCGCCTTTTCAGCACTGGCGCGGTCGGTACCGGGGTCGAGGATGGTCAGGCGCAACTGCCGGCCATGAATTCCGCCCGCCTCGTTGATACGCGCGACGCAGCCCTTAAGCACCGCCGCCACCGTGGCGCCCTCCTCGCTCAATGGCCCGGTGGCCGGCAACAACGTGCCCAGGTACAGACTGTCGGGGGTCAGGCCCGGATCGCGGTCTTCGGCCAGGCGCTTGGCCGGCAGCACCCTGTTCGATGCGCCGACCCGGGCCATGTTCGGCTCACCGCTGGCGGACACGCCTTCGCGGTACAACCGCTTGCCGGCACTTTCGCTGAGACTCAGCGGCAGCGCCTGGGCACCGAGCGCGATGCTGCCCAAAAGCAGCAGGCCAAGGACGAGGGCAGTATTCATGGCCGTGGCTCAGCGACCGGCCACGGGCATTGTCAGCCACTGCAAGCGTTGGGCAATGGCGGCTGCCGGAGCATCGAGACGGATTTTACTCCAGCGCTTGTTCGCCACGTCACCGACGATCGACTGGGTGGAGTGTTGCTCAGGGGTCGGCACGATCTGGCCGATGCGACCCAAGACAAGGTCCATTTGCGCCTCGTCGCCGGTAAGAAAAAACCAGTGGGGCTCATCGACGCCCTGTTTCAAGGTGTAAGCCTTGAGTTCCGCCGGGGTGTCCCGCAGCGGATCACTGGTAAGGGAAATAAAGGTGATGCCTCTCATGGCTGATGCTCCATGGCGATGGCGGTGTGCTTGGCGTGGGCGTTGCGTTCACCACTGAGTTTCTCGACGGCCCGGGCCAGCTCCGTCGGGTCGGTGTAACCGTAGTAGCGGGTCCAGAAACGGTTGTTGCCATCCCCTACCAGAATCAGCGGCGAGTGGTTCTCGATGTCACCGCTATAAACGCCCAGGCCCATGAGGGTGACAGTGACCGACTGCGGCGAACCGGTCAGCCAGCTCCAGCCCGGCCCCTGCTGGAAGGTGCGGGCGTAGTCGTTCAGGCGTTGGGGATCATCACGCTGCGGGTCGATGCTGATCGACACCAGTTGCACCTCGGTGCCAACCCGCGCGCCCAACTGTTTCTGCACCTTGCCCATGATCGAGGACACCACCGGGCAGACCGTAGTGCAGCTGGTGTAGATGAAGCCCATGACCACGATCTTGTTGCTCACCAGGTCTTTTTCCAGGCTGACGACATTGCCGTTCTGGTCCAGCAGGGTCACGTCGGCAAACTTGATCCGGGCGGTCTCCGGGCTGGCCTTTTTGGCCGCCATGTCCTGCCCGGTGTGCTCGTCCGCCGAGTGAGCCAGCGCCTGGCCGATACCGAAGGCCAACAGGCCGAACGTCAGCAGGCCGCGATGCGCGAATCGGTTCATGTCAGCTTCCTCTCAGTGGGTATCGCCGGGAATGCCCCGAACACCCGGCGCGACGCCAGACAAGGGTTGACCGGAGGCTTTGTCCGTCACTCGAAATTGCACGTCGGCAATGCCGCCCTCACGCAGTACGCCGTCCTTGGCCAGTGGCTTTACATCGAGGGCCACCGAAATCCCGTCACGTTCCAGCGTCCGGTCGCTCCAGGTATCGGGCAAGGTGATTTCGTTGAGCGCAGTCGGGGGCGCGGTCCGCCATACCCCGAACCCGATCAAGGCCATCCCGAGAATCACCGCGCTGCCAGCGAATGTGGTGGTCCTGTCCATAACAACAATCCTCTTTATCGATCTGTTCCTGCCTTGCCCAACCCTTGTGGGAGGTCTGCGGGTTCTGCAGATTGATGGTCAGGCAATCGCCGGCAGCCGCCCGCAGCAAATTGATCAAGGATGAAGCGTGGGATATGCCGATCCTGGACTCGGGCCTCACTGCGGGTTATCGGGGAACTCTTCTCGATAAATTGTCCGGAGCAATCCGCGTGCCACAAAAAATCACATTACTAATCAGTTGGTTACGATCACGATTTGATAAGTCGGGGGGGATATTCCCCACCCAATCCCCCATTTTCTCGCCAGGGCCACCATTCCCCACTATTGGGGAAAACCATCCACGGGGTTTCGATCACAGCGGCGCATCCGCGGACAACCCCTGTAAACGCCGATAGTGGTTCAGCACATTGGGCACATAACGCAGGGTTTCGGCGAACGGCGGGATCCTGTTGCCCCGGCTGAGCACCGCTTGCGGACCGGCGTTGTAGGCGGCCACGGCGAGGCGGATATCGTTGTCGAACATCGTCATCAGGCGCTTGAGATAGCGGGCGCCACCCTGAATGTTCGCCTTGGGGTCGTAGGCGTTGGTCACACCCATTTCGCGGGCGATTCTGGGCATCAACTGCATCAGTCCGCGAGCGCCCTTGGGTGAGGTAGCGCGAGCGTTGTAGCCGGACTCGGTCTTGATCACTGCGTGCAGCAGCGCCGCCGGTAGTTCGTTGGCCGTTGCCGCCGCCGACACCAGCTCGGCGTAGGGTTGCGCGGCGATCATCTGCGGCTGCTGATCGAGACTGACGAGCGCCGCATCGGGTTCATGGATCACCCGTTCATAGTGGCGTCCGGGGCGGTGGACATTGGACAGGACATAGTTGCCCTTGGCGTCCAGGGAAACGAACACATCAGCCTGTGCGGCACCAGCGAGCGCGAGTAATCCGAGCAATCCTGCGGTGATGGCTTTCATTGTTTTGCCTCCCCTGCCTGGCCCCGAAAAATGGGGGTATTGCCCCAATGGCCGGTAGTAAAATAGCTATACGCAAGCACCGTGCCGTAAGTGAAAGGCCCGTAGCACAGGGGGTGCAGAAGGATGTCCAGTCATGAGCATGGCAATTGCATGCGCCTGTATAGAGACTCTGCTGTCGACTGTGGGAGGTCATCATGAATCAGCATCTGGGCTATGCCCGGCGCCCCCAAAGCGGGTTCACCCTGCTCGAACTGTTGGTGGTACTGGTAGTGCTGGGACTGTTGGCCGGCATCGTGGCGCCGAAGTACTTCGCCCAACTGGGCCGTTCCGAAGTGAAAGTGGCCAAGGCGCAAATAGAAGGCTTGAGCAAAGCCCTGGACCTTTACCGCCTGGAGGTCGGCCACTACCCGTCGACCGAACAGGGTTTGCAGGCGCTGGTCACTGCCCCTGCCGATGAACCGCGCTGGACCGGCCCGTACCTGCAGAAAAAACTCCCGCAAGACCCCTGGGGCCACAGCTACAGCTATCGCTATCCCGGTGAAAACAGCGAGTACGACCTGTTGTCCCTGGGCAAGGACGGACAGCCCGGCGGCGAAGGCGAGAACGCCGAAGTCACCAACTGGAACTGACGGGAAAGGCGACCATGCGCTTTCATCTCAAAGCCGTTGGCAAGGCCGGTGTCGTCTCAATGACCATCGAGGCGCCGGGGCACAGCGAAGCCAGGCGCATCGCCGAAGACCAGGGCCTGCGAGTCGTCAGCCTGCACGCCGAGCGACATTGGCGGGCCCTGCGCCTGCACAAGCGCGAGACCTTCAACCTGGTATTGTTCAGCCAGGAACTGACCACGTTGCTCAACGCCGGCCTGCCGTTGATCGATGCGCTGGAAAGCCTGGCGGAAAAGGAAAACGCGCCACAAGCCCGCAAGACCCTGAGCGAGCTGGTGCGCTTGCTGTACGAGGGCAAATCGTTTTCCCAGGCCTTGGGGCAGCTATCGGCGGTTTTCCCGCCTTTGTACGTGGCGCTGGTGCAGTCCAGTGAGAAGACCGGCGCCGTGGGCGATGCCCTGGGCCGGTATGTCAGCTATCGCCAGCGCATGGACGAGGTTCGCCAGAAGATCGTCAGCGCATCGATCTACCCCATGCTGTTGCTGGTGGTGGGAGGTGGCGTGGTGTTGTTTTTGATGGGCTACGTCGTACCGCGCTTCAGCCTGGTATTCGAAGGGCTGGGGTCGAACCTGCCGTGGATGTCGCAGATCCTGATGAGCAGCGGCATGTTCCTGCACACCCACCAGGGCGAATTCTTCGGTGGCTTGCTGGCCATCATCGTCGCCCTCGCCCTGCTCCAGCGCCAACCGGCCTTTCGTCGGGGGCTGGACCGCCTGATCGAAAAACTCCCCGCGGTGCACCAGCGCATCTTCATGTATGAACTGGCGCGCTTCTACCGTTCGCTAGGCATACTGCTGCAAGGCGGCATTCCCCTGGTCACCGCCATGGGCATGGTCCGTGGTTTGCTCAGCGTCGCCTCCCGCGCGCGCCTGGACCAGGCCTGCGACCGGGTGCGCGAGGGGCACTCGCTTTCTACCGCGCTGGAACTCAATCACCTGGTGACTCCGGTATCCCTGCGCCTGCTGCGCGCCGGCGAACAGTCCGGCAACCTCGGGCAGATGATGGAGCGCAGTGCCGACTTCTACGACGAAGAAATCGGCCGCTGGATCGAATGGTTCGTACGGCTGTTCGAACCCCTGCTCATGACCTTCATCGGCCTGTTGATCGGGGTGATCGTGATCCTGATGTACATCCCGATTTTTGAACTGGCCTCGAGTATTCACTGACCGGATGGAACAGGGCCGTGCTGCCCGTTGCATCTTTTCAACCTCCCATTGAATAAACCAGTCCGTCGAAGTGTTTAACAAGTTCCCATGGGAAAAAAAGCAGCACTTGCAATGTTCATCCACGTTCCAATCTGAATTAGAAGACGGAGAACGACATGCTCATCAATAAGCTTTTACTGGCAGTAGCTATTGGCGCGGTTCTGTCGGCGTCTACTGTATTGATTCCGGACAACCTGTCCGGGGTATCCAGTGCTCAGGCCAAGGATGGGGGTAGTGGCGGTGGCGGTGGCGGAAGTGGTGGTGGTGGTGGTGGAGGTA